>DATLLM010000001.1:0-7176 GCA_035537855.1 Chloroflexota bacterium
ACCGGGCCCGGCCGTACGCGCCGGCCAACGCCGTCGGCGAGGTGGCCACCGCGCTCCAGGTGGCGCGCCACGTGCAGCGCGCCGCCTGGAGCGCCGGTACGGACGCGGTCCTGCAGGTGCACGCCCCGAACGTCCCCGCCGAGGACGGCCCGGTGGTGGCGCCGTTCCGGGTCACCTCGCTGCTCGACGGAGCCGGCTGGCGTCCGCGGCACACCCTGGCCGAGACGCTGCCGGCGCTCTTCGACTACTACGCCGGGCGGCCGGCCGAGCGGCCGGACGGGGCGGGCTGATGGGCGCCGGCGTCGAGCGCCAGCCGCCACGGGTGCTGCTCAAAGCGCGGCCCTTCGCCGCCCAGCTGGCCGACCGCCTGGCGCCGCCGGCGCCGGACGGCATGGAGCTGTACATCCACGAGGCGGACGTGGCGGACGCCGGCTGGCTGGAGACGCTCACCCGCCGGCTGGCCGCCGCCGGCGCCCCCGGAGGGTTCACCTGGATCGTCGAGGGGCCGGTCTGGTCGCTCGACGGCGAGCTGTTCGGGATCTGCCGCGACGCCGAGATCGACCGCGAGCTGACCCGGCGCCTCGTGCACCTGGCGGTCGCGCTCGGCGCCGTCGCGGTCAACGTGCACTGCGTCGACGGTTCGGCCGACCCGGACGTCCTCGGCGCGGGGCGGACGGAGGCCGCGCTCGAGCGGGCCGCGCCCTACCTGCGCTGGTACGTGCGGCTGTGCCAGGACAACGGCCTGGTGCCCTTGATCGAGAACGTGCCCCCGATCTGCCGCATGCGCCGGGCGGCCCTGATCTACACCCCGATCGGGGTGCGGGGCGAGGACCTGGTGGCCTGCGCCGGGATGGCGCCGGGGCTGCGCCTGACCCTCGACACCTCACACGCCCAGCTGGCGGTGAACGCCTTCCGGGGCGTCGCCCCACCGGCGGACGTTCCGGAGCTGGCCGGCCCGGCGGCGCACTACCGCGAGCGCGGCGGGCCGGCGACCCTGGAGGACTACCTGACCCCGCTGCTGCCACTGGTCGAGAGCGTCCACGTCTCCAACGCCGCCGGGCTCCTGGACGAGGGGCTGCCCTACGAGACGGGCGACGCCGACCTGGACGCGGCCGTGCTGCGCCTGGCGCCGCACGCGCGCTACTTCGTCACCGAGCCGCTCGATCCGGATGAGGACCGGGCGGTGCTCAAGCGCCGGATGCAGGCCCGGCTGACCGGCCTGCTGCGCCCCGCCTGAGACCCGGTCGCCCCGCGTTTGCCCTTGAGACCGACCATCGACCTGTAGCCGGAGAGCGATGCACGCCAGCGAGAACGCCGAACACCAGCCACCGTCCGCCGCCGGAGCGGGAGTCGACCCGGAGACGGCGTCCGCGCCGGGGATCGACTGGGACGCCATCACCCGGCGCCCGCCGATCGCCGTCGACGCGGGGGCCGTCGCCGCCCGGGTGCGGGGCCAGACGGTGCTCGTCACCGGGGCCGCAGGATCGCTCGGGGCCCCGCTGGCCCGGGCGCTGGCCGCGGCCGGCCCGGCGCGCCTGGTGCTCTACGACCAGCACGAGAGCAGCCTCTTCCGGCTGCGCGAGGCGCTGAGCGCCGCGGCCCCGGACGTCGCGCAGCGGGCGGTGCTCGGCGACGTGCGCGACCGGCGGCGCCTGCACCGCCTGTTCGCCGCGGAGCGCCCGGACCTGGTCTTCCATCTGGCGGCCTACAAGCACGTCCCCTGGGGCGAGGAGGACCCGGAGGCCTTCGCCGCCGCGAACGTGCTCGGGGCGCAGTACGTGCTCGAAGCCGCGCGCGAGTCCGGGGTGAGCCGGCTGGTCTACCCCTCGACGGACAAGGCCATCGACCCGCCCAGCCTCTACGGGGCGACGAAGCGCCTGGTCGAGGCCATGCTGCGGGTCTCCGCCGCCGAGGGGGGGCCGACGACGGTGCTCGTGCGTTTCGTCAACGTCCTGGGCAGTCAGGGCTCGGCGCCGGAGACCTTCGCCCGGCTGATCCGGGAGGGGCGGCCCCTGCCGATCACGGACACCCGCATGCGGCGCTACTGGATCACGCCGCACCAGGCCCGGCTGCTGCTGCTGCACAGCGCCTGCCTCGATCCGCAGTCGGCGGTGGGCGGGCCGTCGCTGACGGTGGCCCCGGACGCCGGCGACGAGATCGCCATCGTGGACATCGCCCGGCGCCTGTGGGCCTACCTCAGCCCGAACGGGGGCGAGGCGCCGCTGGCCGTCACCGCCCCGCGACCCGGCGAGCGCCTGGCGGAGCCCCTGGTGGCGCCCTACGAGCGGCTGGAGCGGCTGCCCCTGCCCGGCTTGCTGGCCGTGCGCGGGGTGCCCGCGCCGGACGCGGCGGCCACGGCGGCGGCCTACCACCGGGTGGCCGGGCTGCTGGACGGGGACGCCGGGCCGCAGGCCGTACGCGACGCCCTGTTCGCCTTCGGCTGAGCGCCCCGCGCCCCCCCGGGGTCTCGCCCGGGGTCTCGCCCGGGGTCTCGCCCGGCCAGGGGCCCGCCCAGGGAGTGGCGTCCCGGGTACGGCCCGGGAATGACCCGTCTGGGCCTGCCGGAGCGTTAAAATCATGCGCCGCCGGAACCGGCGGCGCGTCCGGCGACCGCGCGGGACACGCCCCACGAGTCAGCACCGCCGTCTATGACCGTCGTCACCGACATGCCGCTCTCGACCGGCTTCGCCCTCGCCGCGACCTTCGCCACCGCCCTGGCGCTCTCCCTCTCGCTGACGCCACTGGCGGCGCGCTGGAGCCGGCGCGTAGGGCTGGTGGACTCGCCGCGCCCGGGGGAGATGCAGCGGGACACCGTGCCCCGCGCCGGTGGGCACGGGATCTACCTCTCGTTCGTCGTCGCCGTGCTGCTCAGCCTGGTGCTGGTGACGCGAGACGCGGACGAGGCCCGGCGGGTGGCGGGCCTGCTGCTCGGCGTCGCTCTGCTGGTGCCCTTCGCCGTCTGGGACGACTTCCGGCGCCTCGGCGCCCTGCCCCAGCTCGTCGGGCAGATCCTGGTGGCCTGCATCCCGGTCGCGTTCGGGATCACCATCAGCAGCATCTCCAACCCGTTCGCTCCGCCCCCCTTCGGGGGCGTCTTCCTGCTGCCGCCGTGGGTCGCTATCCCGGCGACGGTGGCCTGGCTGGTGCTGCTGATGAACGCGATGAACTGGCTGGACACGATGGACGGCCTGGCCAGCGGGGTGGGGGCCATCGCCGCCGTGATCCTGTTCGTCGTCTGCCTCAGTCTGCGCCAGAGCACGATCGCCCTGCTGCCGCTGGCCCTGGCCGGGGCCTGCCTCGGGTTCGTGCCCTACAACTTCAATCCGGCGCGGGTCTTCATGGGCACCACCGGCTCGATGTTCCTCGGATTCGCGCTCGGCGTGATCGCCATCATCGGCGGCGCCAAGATCGCCAGCACGATGCTCGTGCTCGGCGTGCCGGTGCTCGACGCCATCCTGGTCGTGGTGACGCGCACGCTGGCCGGGAGGCACCCCTGGCGGGGCGGGGACAACGCCCACCTGCTGCACCGGCTGCACGGCATCGGCCTGACCCAGCGCAAGATCGCCCTGCTGATCTACGCCATCTGCGCGCTGTTCGGCTACCTGGCGACCACCCTGATCCGCACGGAGAAGCTGATCGCGCTGGGCGCCCTGGCGGTGGTCATCGGGTCGCTGATCTTCTACGTCCGCTTCCGGGGCAGCAACTCCCGCCTCCCGGCCTGACGGCGGACGGCCTCGGCCAGCGCCAGGGCCAGGAACGGGGGGATGGTCGTCGCCTGGCGGCGCAGGCGGGCCGGCTGCTGGACCAGCCGGAAGAGCCAGTCCAGCCCGGCCCGGCGCACCGCCGGCGGGGCGCGCCGCACCCGCCCGGACATGAAGTCCAGCACGCCGCCGACGCCGATGGCGACGCCGGCGTCGACCCGGTCCAGGTTGCGGGCGATCCAGGCCTCCTGGCGGCGGACGCCGTAGGCGACGTAGAGCAGGTCGCAGCGCCCGGCGCGGCGCACGGCGGCGACCGTCGCCTCGTCGCCGGCGGGAGCGGCGTCTCCGGCGAAGGTGCCGGCGATCTCCAGTCCCGGGGTGCGGGCCCGGAGGGCGGCGGCGGCGGCTTCGGCCACGCCCGGGGCGCCCCCGAGGAGGAAGAGGCGCAGCCCGTGCCGCGGGGCGGCCGCGGCCAGGCCGTAGCAGAGGTCGGTGCCGCGCACCTGCTCGGCCAGGGGCGTGCCCCACAAGCGGGCGGCGAGCAGCAGCCCGCCGCCGTCGGGGATGGCCAGGTCGGCCCGGTTGAGGATTCGCCCGAACTCGGGGTCGCGCCGAGCGAGGACGACGAACTCCGGATTCGGGGTGACCACCAGGTGCCGGCGGCCGTCGGCGGCGTACGCTACACAGCGCTGGAGCGCACCGTTGTAAGTCACGTCGTCGACCCGCACCCCAAGGATGTCCATGGACTTACTGGGCAAGATACAGGATCGCTCCGCCACCGTCTCCGTCATCGGCCTGGGGTACGCGGGGCTCCCGCTGGCCCTGGCCTTCGCCGACGCCGGCTTCCGGGTGGTGGGCGTCGATCTGGACGGCGCCCGGGTGGAGCGCCTCAACCGCGGCGACTCCTACGTGCAGGACGTGACCCCGGAGCGCCTGAGCGCCCTGGTTGAGCGCGGCCGCTTCCGGGCGACGACGGACTACGGCGCGCTGCGGGACGCGGACACGGTCACCATCTGCGTCCCCACCCCGCTGGGCACGGGGCACCTGCCCGACCTCTCGTTCATCGAGCAGGCGGTGGACGGACTCGCGCCACACCTGCACCGGGAGCAGCTGGTGGTGCTGGAGAGCACCACCTACCCGGGGACGACGGAGGAGCTGGTGCAGCCCCGGCTGGAGGCCGGGGGGATGCGGGCGGGAACGGACTACTACCTCGGATTCGCCCCGGAGCGGATCGACCCCGGGGCCACCAGCAGCCAGGGCTACACCATGAGGACCGTGCCCAAGCTGGTGGCCGGCGCGACGCCGCGCTGCCGCGAGCGGGTGGCGGCCCTGTACGGCTCGGTCGTGGACACCACGGTGCCGGTCTCCTCGCTGCGCACGGCGGAGATGGCCAAGCTGGTGGAGAACGCCTTCCGCATGGTCAACATCGGCTTCGCCAACGAGGTGGCCCTGATGTGCGACCGCCTGGGCACCGACGTCTGGGAGGTCATCGACGCGGCGGCGACCAAGCCGTACGGGTTCCTGGCCCACTACCCGGGCCCCGGCCTCGGCGGACACTGCATCCCCGTCGACCCGTACTACCTGGTCTGGAAGCTGCGCACCCTGGACTTCCCGGCCCGCTTCATCGAGCTGGCCGGCGAGGTGAACCGCTCCATGCCGGCCTTCGTGGTCAACCGGGTGGCGAGCGCCCTCGAGCGCCGCGGCCAGACTCTGCGCGGCGCGCGCGTCCTGGTGCTGGGCGTCACCTACAAGCGGGACGTGGCCGACGTGCGCGAATCGCCCGCCCTGGACGTCCTCGCGCTGCTCATCGAGCGCGGCGCCGCCGCCGCCTACCACGACCCCTTCGTGCCCCGTCTGACCCTTCCGATCAGGACGCCGGCGGCGCGGCCCGTGGCCACCCCCGCCGGCGCGTTCGGCGGGGCGCCGCCGGCCGAGCGGGACGGCGCCGGCAACGGCGCGTCCGGCGGCTACGGCGGCGGCCACGGCCTGGCCGGACCGGAGCTCAGCTCGGTCGAGCTGGAGCCGGCGCTCGACCGGGCGGACTGCGTCGTCGTCTGCACCGACCACTCGGCGTACGACTGGCCGGACGTGGTCGCCCGCGCGGGGCTGGTGGTCGACACCCGCAACGCCCTGCGCGGCGTGCCCGCGTCCGGGGCCGAAGTGGTGAAGCTGTGAGACCGGCCGTGGCACCGGCGGCCCACCGGGCGCAGCGGGACTGAGGCTGTGGGCTACATCCCGCCCCCGTTCGAGACCGTCGCCCGGCCGAAGCGCCACCCGGCGCTGCGCCTGCTCTTGCTCTGCTTCCTGACCGGAATCGCCGTCGTGCCCCTGACCGCCGGGGCGTTGATCTACTTCGCCCTGACCGGCGCGTTCGCCAGCCCCGGCGTGCAGCAGCTGCTGGCGCCGTTCACCGCCTCAGCGCCCCCACCCGCGCAGCCGGCGCAGCCGGTCCAGCCGGCACCGCCACCGCCGGCCCAGCCGGCGCCCGAGCAGGCGAGCGCGCCGCCGCCGGAGTGGACGGCCAAGGGGCGGGTGAACATCATGCTGCTGGGGAACGACCAGCGCGCCGGCGAATCGGACATCCCCCGCACGGACACGATCATCGTCCTGACCATCGACACCGAGACGCACACGGCGGGCCTGCTCTCCCTGCCGCGCGATCTGTGGGTGACCATCCCGGGGTACGGTCAGGACCGGATCAACGCCGCGTTCGAGCTCGGCGAAGCCCGCCAGCGGGGCGGAGGCCCGGAGCTGGCCAAGAAGACGATCGAGCAGTTCCTGGGCGTCCCCATTCACCACTACGTGCTGGTCGGCTTCTCCGGCTTCCAGCGGCTGGTCGACGAGATGGGCGGGGTGACGCTGGACGTCGAGCGTCCGATCAAGGACGACGAGTACCCGGATGCGGACTACAGCATGCGGCGCATCTTCTTCCAGCCGGGGCTGCAACGCCTGAACGGGGAGACCGCCCTGTGGTACGTCCGCACCCGTCACGCGGACAGCGACTTCGGGCGCGCCCGGCGCCAGCAGCAGTTCCTGCTGGCCCTGCGCCGGCAGGCGCTCCAGCTCAACCTGCTGCCCAAGGCGCCGGCGATCCTGTCCGCCCTCTCGGACACGTTCAAGACGGACTTCAAGCCGCACGAGATCCTGGGGCTGGCGCAGGTGGCGAAGGACATCGACACGTCCAAGCTGACCAACCGGGTGGTGGACGAGTCGATGACCACCCACTGGGTGACGCCGTCCGGCGCCCAGGTCGAGCTGCCGAATCAGCCGGCGGTGCGGCGGGTGGTGCAGGAGGTGTTCGGGGTCGCCCCGGCGCCGACGCACGCGCCCCCGCCGGCGGCCCCCGTCCGGCGCTGAGGCCCTCCCCGGCGGACCGTGCCGCGCGCCCGCCGGGCGGCGGCTCGGAGAGAATTCTCCAGGCGGCGACGGCGAAGATCACCTGGACGAGGATCGAGACGCCGAGCAGCAGGCGGGC
>DATLLM010000002.1:0-4680 GCA_035537855.1 Chloroflexota bacterium
CCACGAGGCAGTAGAGCGTCTGGAAGTAGGAGAAGTTCAGGCGGGCGGCGCTGAGGTGGGTGAGGTACTCCCAGACCGGATCGCGCGGGCTACCGTGGACGAGGGTGAACTCCCCGTCCTCCCCGGTCACGAGCTGCGTCGGCAGCCCCTCCAGGTAGGCCAGGTTCTCCGGACTGAGCTGGGCGCCCGTCCACCGGGCGGCCTCGCTCGCCTCCGGGTTGAAGTCCGCCGTGTCCATCTTGCCGATCGCCGCCCAGTCGTGGTTGCCGGCGACGCAGACGGCTCCCCGGCTGCGCAGCAGATCGACGCAGGCATTCGGCTCGGGGCCGTAGCCGACGAGGTCGCCGAGACACCAAAGGGCGTCGACCTCGCCGGCGTCGGCCAGTACCGTTTGCAGGGCGTCGAGGTTGCCGTGGATGTCCGAGATGATGGCGCAGCGCATGGCGCTCACGGGTCTGTCCGGCCGTGGAGGCCGATGCGACCGGGCTAGTGTACGTTTCGGTCACAGAGGGGCGCTACAGTGGGCGCCGTGAACGCAACGACAGACGGCGCGCGGTACGACTGGCTGACCCGCGGAGCGGGGGCTGCGCCCCTGGTGGTGGCCCACCGGGGGGCCAGCGGGCAGGCCCCGGAGAACACCCTGGCGGCGTTCCGCCTGGCCATCGGTCAGGGCGCAGCGGCGGTGGAGTGCGACGTCCAGCTGTCGGCGGACGGCGTCCCGGTGGTGATCCACGACGGCAGCGTCGACCGCACCACGGACGGGCGGGGGGCCGTGGGCGGGCTGCGGCTGGACGAGCTGCGGGCGCTGGACGCCGGCGCCTGGCTCGACGCGCGCTTCGCCGGCGAGCGCATCCCCACCCTGGCGGAGACGCTCGCCGTCTGCGCCGGCCGGGCGCGCCTGTTCATGGAGCTGAAGCCCCCGGCGGCGGGGTCGGGGAGCGAGCGGAACGCGCCGGCGCTGGTGCAGGGCGCCCTGGCGGTGCTGGCGCAGGCGCCGCCGCTCGCGCTGACGGTGATCAGCTTCGACCCGGAGATCGTGCGCCTGGTGGCCCGGACGCGCCCCGATCTGCCTCTGGGGTACCTGGTGAGCGCGCAGCGGGTGACCCGGTCCGGCCAGGAGGCCATCCTCAAGGAGACGGCCGCCCTCGGGGCGGGCTTCGTCGCCCCCCAGGCCAGCGCCGCCTCCGCCCGCTTCGTCGCCGCCGCCCGCGCGGCCGGGCTCCCGGTCAGCGTCTGGACGGTCGACCACCCGGACGAGCTGCGCGCCGTGGCCGCCACCGGGGTGGACGCCATCACGACCAACCGGCCGGACGTGGCCCTGGCCCTCGACCTCGCCGCCGGCTGAGGCGCCGGGCGCGTTGGGCGCGCCGGAGGGGGGTGTAAAATGCCGGCGCGAATGGACGAGTGGTCGGGCCGGGCGCCGTGCCGGCTCCAGACCGGAAGGGGAGCGGACGCAGCAGATGAAGATCGCGCGCGTGCGGGTCGGGGGCGAGGCCGTGTGGGCCATCGTGGACGGGGAGACGGTCTACCGCCTGGAGGGGAGCCCCTGGGAGTCGGCTGAGCGGGGCGCCGCGATCGGCCCCCTGTCCGGGGCGAAGCTGCTCGCCCCCTGCGAGCCGACGAAGGTGGTCTGCATCGGGCTGAACTACCGGGCCCACGCCGCGGAGAGCGGGCAGCAGGTGCCGCCGGAGCCGCTGATGTTCCTGAAGCCGCCGACGTCCGTGGTCGGCCCGGGCGACGACGTCGTCTGGGCGCCGGGCTCGGAGCACATCGACTACGAGGCCGAGCTGGCGGTGGTGTTCAAGCGCCAGGCCAAGTCCGTCCCCGCCGGGGCGTTCAAGGACTACGTCCTGGGCTACACCTGCGCCAACGACATCTCGGCCCGGGACTTCCAGCGCGGCGACGGGCAGTGGGCGCGGGCCAAAGGCTCGGACACCTTCTGCCCCCTCGGCCCCTGGATCGAGACGGACGTCGATCCGAGCGACCTGCGCATCTCGGGCAAGCTCAACGGGGAGACGAAGCAGGACAGCCGCACCTCGGACCTGGTCTTCGACGTCGACTTCCTGATCAGCCACCTGACCAAGTACTTCACCATGTATCCGGGTGACGTGCTGATCACCGGGACACCGGCCGGCATCGGGCCGATGAACCCGGGCGACTCGTACGAGGTCACCATCGAGGGCGTCGGCTCGCTGTCCAACACGATGACGCGGTAGCGGCCGGGCGATCGCTCGCTCCCGGTGGCCGGCTGCGGCCTGATCGCGGACGACCTGACCGGGGCGCTGGACGCCGGCGCCCCGTTCCTGCGCGCCGGCCTGCGCGCGGTGCTGCCCCTCACCGCCGATCCCGGACCGGCGGCGGCGGCCGACGTCCTGCTGCTGAACACCGAGTCACGCGACGCGCCGGACGCCGGTCCGGCGGCGGCGGCGGCCCGGGCGGCGGCGCGTGCCCTGCGGGCCAGCGGCGTCCCCCGGGTGTACAAGAAGATCGACAGCGTGCTGCGTGGCTTCCCCGGGCCGGAGCTGGGGGCCGTGCTCGACGTCTACGGCGGCCGGGCCCTGGTGGCCCCCGCGTTCCCGGCCCAGGGGCGGACGACGCTGGCCGGCGTGCAGCGTCTGCACGGCCGGCCGGTGGAGCGCTTCGGGGGACGCCTCGCGGCGGCGCTCGGCGCGGCCGCCGCCCGCTGCGACGTCTTCGACGCCGCAACCGACGCCGACCTGGCGGCCATCGCCCGGCGGGCGGGCGGCGACGCCGGCCACCCGGTGTGGTGCGGCACGGCCGGCCTGGCGGCGCACGTGCCCCCCGCCTGGGGGCTGCGCCCGGCCGGCGGCGGCCCGCCGGCCCTCCCCGCCGTCGACCGGGTCTGCGTCGTGGCCGGGACGAGTCACCCGGTGACCGTACGCCAGGTGGAGACGCTGCTGGCGAGCGGGTGGCGGGGCCACCGGCTCGACCCCCGGCCCGCGCCCGACGGGCACCCGGAGGCGCTCCCCCCGGAGGCGGTCGCCGCCCGGCTGGCCACGGCCCTGAGCGCCGGGACGGGGGCCGCCGTCTCCTTCGTCGGCGGCCTGAGCGCGGCCGAGACCGAGGCCCTCGCCGCCCACCCGGCGACCACCCCGGAGGCCCTGCTCGCCCTGCTCGGCCGGCTGGGGCAGGCCCTCCGGGCGGAGGCCGGCCTGGGGCTGATCCTCACCGGCGGGGAGACGGCGCTGGCCGTCTGCCGGGCGATGGGGGGGACGGCGATCGAGGTGGTGGGCGAAGCCCTGCCCGGCGTCCCCCTGGGCGTCCTGCACCTTCCCGGGGGCCCGGTCGCCGTGGCCACCAAGTCCGGCGGCTTCGGCGCGGCCGACGCCCTGCGCCGCACGGCGGAGGCGCTCATCGCCGGCGGGCGCCCGGCTGGCCCGCCCTGACCGGCCTTGACCGGCCCTGACCCGCCCCGAATCGCGCTAGACGCCGGTGAAGCCGAGGCGCGAAGCGTACGAGGCGATCCAGGTCATCACGTTGAACATGACCAGCAGCCCCATGGCCACCATGAGGCCGCCGCTGGCGACCTCGACGGCGTGGGCGTGGCGGTTGAGGCGCCGGATGGTGCGCGCGGCCCATTCGAGAGCGTAGCCGGCGATCAAGAAGGGGACGCCCAGGCCGAGGGAGTAGGCGGTCAGCAGCAGCATCCCCTGGACGACCGTCCCCTGCTGGAGCCCCAGCCCGAGGATGGCCCCCAGGATCGGCCCGATGCACGGCGTCCACCCCGAAGCGAAGATCATCCCGATCAGGAACGAGGTGATCAAGCCGAGACGGGGGTTCGGGCGCAGGTGGGTCAGGCGGGTATCCCGGTACAGGGCGTTGATGCGCAGGACGCCGGCCATGTGCAGGCCCAGCACCACCAGCAAGGCCCCGGCGGCGAGGCGGAAGGGGAGGCTCTTCACCAGATCCTGAAAGACGTAGCCGACGAGGCCGATGGTGGCCCCCAGGGCGACGAAGATGACGGTGAAGCCGAGCACGAAGGCGAGGGCGTGGGCGAGGGTGCGCGCCCGGGAAGCGCCCTCCCCCGGCTCCTTGTCCAGCGTCTGCCCGGCGAGGTGTCCGACGTAGGCCGGAACGAGGGGCAGGACGCAGGGCGAGGCGAAGGAGAGCACGCCGGCCCCGAAGGCGACCACGAGGGTCAGGTTCTCCGGGTTCACGGCCGGGCGTCCGGGGCGCCCGCCGGCGGCGGGGCGGGCGGCGCGTCGGGCGCCCCGATGAGGGCCTTGAGCAGGCCGAACTCGGTGACCTTGGAGACGAGGCGCTCCCGCCCGTCGATGGCGACCACCGGGATGCGCTCGCCGTAGCGCCGCTCCAGCTCAGGGGAGGTGCGGATGTCCACCTCCTGGAGGCGGAAAGGGTAGACGCGCCGGACGCGCTCCAGCTTGCGCCGCGCGGTGTGGCAGAGGTGGCACTCGGGGGTGGAGTAGAGGACGATCTGGCGCATCGGAGCGGGGTCAGGCGGTGACCGAGGGCAGGATGGTGCGTACCCGATCGAGCAGGATCTGGTGGTTCATGGCCCCGGGCTGCACGGCGCGGATCACGCCGCCCTGATCGATGAAGAAGCTGGCCGGCACGCCGCCGAGCTTGTACAGCCGGGCGACCTCCGTCTTGGTGTCCAGGGCGACGGGGAAGGTGTACTACCCGACCCGGGGATCCCCC
>DATLLM010000003.1:0-4220 GCA_035537855.1 Chloroflexota bacterium
CCCTGGGGGACGACGGAGAGGGGGCGCAGGGTCAGCCGCGCCGCCGGGCGCAAGGCCCCGGCGGGCGTGGGCGCCGCCTCGGGGCGATCGCCGTCGGGAGCGCCGGCCCCGGCGCCGTCGACCCCGACGGCGTCGAGGCGATCGAGGGCGGGCAGCGCCATCACCGCGCCCCGGCGGCGAGCGATGGGGCGGCAGCCGACGCCGCCCGCGTTCCGCGCCGGCCGGCTGGCGCGTCGGGCCCGCAGACCGGACAGTCCGGCAGCCGGGGCCAGGCGTAGCCGACGTCCGACCGCCCGCTGGCGAAGTCGACCAGCCAGAGCTGGCCGGCGGAGACCGGCGGGGCGAAGCCGGTCAGGTAGCGCACGGCCTCGAGGGCGATCAGGGCTCCCATCAGGCTGGCCACCGGCCCGAGTCCGCGGTTGACCCGCTCCGGGCGACCGGTCGGGGCGGCCGTTGGGACGTCGGCGCTCCGCCAGCAGGCGAGGCAGCTACTCCGGCCGGGGAGGACGGAGTAGTACATCCCGCGGCCGACCTGCATCCCGCCGGTGATGAACGGCACCCCGGCGGCGACGCAGGCGTCGTTGACCCACTCCTGCACCTCAGGCGGCTGGTCGATCGCCGAGAGGACGAGGTCGGCACCCGGCAGGAGCGGGGCGACGTCGTCCGGCCCGGTGACCCGCCGCGCCACCGGATTCAGGCGGACCTCCGAGTTGAACGCGCGGGCCCGGGCCATCGCCCGGCCCAGCTTGGGCTGGCCCACTTCGGCCTCGCTGTACAGGAACTGGCGGGCGAGGTTCTTCAGCTCGACCCGGTCGTAGTCCAGCAACGTCACCTGCCCGACGCCGAGCCCGGCCAGGTTGAGCAGGAGCGTTGAGCCGAGCCCGCCAACGCCGAGCAGGACGACGTGCGACCGCCGGAGCGCCGCTTGGAAGCTGTCCCGGCTGCGGGTGAGGTCGGCGTAGGTGCCGAAGAAGGCCAGGTTGCTGGAGTAGCGCTCCCGCTGCCAGGACGTGAGGGTCGTGGGCGCGGCCGCGTCCTCCAAGAGACCGGCCGCATCCAGGGCGGCGATCCCCTCCCGCACGTCGCCCGGGGTCAGGCCGGGCCACCGCCCGATCATGGCCCGGCTCACCCCGTCGATCGTGCGCCGGCCGTCGAGAAGATCGAGCAGGGCCAGCACCTGGCCCTCCGGGTCGGGGAGGGTCACCTCCACGCCGGTCTCGCGAGTCAGCGTGATCTCGCCGTTCTCGACCAGGCGGGTATAGCTGCTCTTCAGGCTCGGTCGGCCCATCGGGTCCATCGAGTCCATGGGGTCCATCGGCGATGCTCCTTGCGGGGCACGGGTCGAGGCGGGAAGGGGTCGCCTGGGGGGCCGTGCCGCTGCGCCACCCAGGCGACCTCGCGAGACCCCGGTGCGCGATCAGGACTCGCAGCCCCGAACGATGACGTCGCTCCAGGCCGGGGGGCAGGTCAGCTTCAGGCGCTCGACCTTGACTACCTTGATCTTCATGGATTTCACCTCCTTTCTCTGGCGGATGGCCGGCAGCGCCCACGCACCTCGGTCGGGATCGTGGGCACCGGGCACGACTCCACCGTAGGGGAACGCGGTGGGTGGGCCGCCCCCGCCGAGAGACCGGTATGCGTCCACTTTGCGACCGGCGGTGCCCCCGGACCGGGACCGCCCGGCGGGCGCTCCCGGGTTACGTCACCGCTCGCGAGTCAGGCCTGCGCGCGGGTCAGCTTCCACACGTCGGAGGTCATGTTGTTCCCGGCGACCATCCAGAGAGCGTCCCGGTGGGCGAAGAGGCTCGCCGCGTGCCGCGGCGCCCACGGGGTCTCCGGCAGCTCGTACCAGGTCACGCCGTCGGGCGAGTGGTGTACGTCGCTGCGATTGCCGGTCCCGTCCCAGCCCTCCATGACCCACAGCCGGTCGTCGTAGACGGCCACGTCGTGGTACTGACGGGGCGCCCACGGGGCGTGCTCGAGGTGGCGGGTCCAGCGCACGCCGTCCGGCGAGCTCCACACGTCGTTGAAGAACCTGCGCGTGGGCGTGGCCGGGGTGTCGTAGGTTCCGCCCCCGAGGACCCACATGCGGCCTCGGAAGACCGCGCTCCCGCCGATCATCCCCCGCGGCGCCCAGGGGGCCGCCGCGGTGACGCGTCGCCAGCGCACGCCGTCCCGGGTGCTCCAGACGTCGTTGTAGAAGGCGTCCGGGCCGGCGACGTACTTGCCCATCGTCTGCCCGCCCATGACCCAGATCTGCCCGTCGTGCACGACCGTGTGGTGCAGCACCCGGTCCTTCCACGGGACCTCGGCGCAGACCCGCTCCCAGCGGACGCCGTCGGCGCTGCTCCAGACGTCGTTCTGGTAGCGGCCGTTCTGGGCGTCCGCTCCCAGGATCCACAGGCGGCCGGCGAAGACGGCGTAGCCCGCCGTGTGCCGGCCCTCCCACGGTGCGTTCGGGGTGATCAGCCGCCAGTCGGCCCCGTCGGCGGACGACCACACCTCGCTGTTGCAGATCGTCGGGAAGTGCACCTTGTCGCGCGGATTCCAGCCGCCGAAGAGCCACATCCGGTCGTCGAACACCAGCGCACCGGCGCCGTCGCGAGGGGCGAACGGCGCCTCGGAGGTGACGTGGTGCCAGGTGTAGGCGGTGCCGTCGTTCGCTGCGCTCATCCGGTCTCCCTCCCCGCGGCCGCGGCCCCCGCCGGGTGAGGCTTGACTCGTCGCGGGCTCTTAGTATACTAAGTATCCTGCGTGGGTCGACAGCGCGCGACAGAGGAGCACGGCCGATGGCAGGCAGGATCCTGGGAGTCGGCGGGGCGGCGCGCCGGGCGGTCTTGCGCTCTGCCCCGGGCGCCGCCGGCGCGGTGGCCCTGGCGGCGTGCGGCGCCGATGCCGGCCCCCCGGGGCAGCAACCGGGCGCGCCGCCCCAGACGGTCGTCTGGGGGAACTACGTCGCGCCGAGCGACGCCCGGGCGCAGCACCTGCTGGAGTCCTGGCGCCAGGCCGAGCAGGCCACCGGCGTCAAGATCGAGGTCTTCGACGACTCGGCGCGGGGCCTGTGGGAGAAGCGCCAGGCCGAGTTCGCGGCCGCCGCGGTGCCCGTTGACATCATGAAGAATCAGGTCAACTGGGTCGTGGGCGGCGGCCTCAAGGGCATGTTCGCCGACCACGCCGAGTACCTCAAGCGGGACCGGGTGGACACGAAGCAGCTCTACCAGGCCGAGTTCACCTCCTGGGCGTGGAAGGGGAAGCAGTGGGGCATCCCCTTCGCCACCGGCGGGGAGGTGCTCTTCTACAACCGGAAGCTCTTCGACCAGCGGGGCGTCAAGCCCCCTTCGAAAGACTGGACGTACGACGAGTTCCTGGACGCCTGCCGCCGGCTGACCGATCCGAGCAGCAACCGGTGGGCCCTCACGGTCGTCGAGAACGGGCTCTACTACATCGGCGGCACGTTCATCCGCAACTTCGGCGGCAAGATCATGAGCGACGCCAAGGACCGGGCGCTCTACGGAGACGACGCCAGGTCGCTGCAAGGCACGCAGCTGAACGCCGACCTGCACACGCGGTACGGGTTCGTGCCGCCGGCGGAGGCCCGGGCGGCGGTCCCCGCCGGGAAGCAGCCCATCGAGGTCGAGCTGGTGGCCATGGAGATCTCCGGCATCCACCGGCACACCAACATCCGGGCCGCGATCGGGGCGGAGCAGATGGAGATCGTGCCCCCGCCGCGTGGCCCCGCGGCGCAGACCGCCGCGATGGCCGGGAACGCCTGGTCGATCCTGAGCACGTCGAAAGTCAAGGACGCGGCGTGGAAGGTGCTCCGCTGGGTGGAGCTGACCCGCGAGGGCATGCTTTCGCCGCAGATCAAGGCCATCGCGTGGCCGCCGCTGATCGCGGCCGCGGACGCCCCGGAGTGGAAGGACCAGTTCAAGGGCACGCGCATCGCCGAGGCGACCAAGGTGTGGGAGACGGGGGGGCACCCCATCCTGGTCGCCCCGGACGCCACGGACCTGTGGGCGCTGATGGACGCCGGGGCGCCGCCGCTGAACAAGGCGTTCCTCGGCGAGCAGTCCGTCACGGACGCCCTGCGGGAGTCGGCGCGGCTGGCGAACGAGGTGATCGCCCGCCGCCCGCCGGAGTGGCGCTGAGCGGGCGACGGCGGGCCGCCGGCCCGGGCGCCGGGCCGGCGGTGGGCCCGGACGGATGAAGGGGGGATGAAG
>DATLLM010000004.1:0-19334 GCA_035537855.1 Chloroflexota bacterium
CCTCAGCACTCCCCCCCGCCCGGCCGGGAGCCAGCCGGCCGGGCGGGGGGGAGTGCTGAGGCGCCCGGCGAGGTAGCGCACCTCGTCCCTGAGCAGGGCCGAGAGGGGCGCCGCCAGCACGAGCCAGATGACGCCGAGCTGGCCGAACATGATCAGCAGGACCATCAGCACCGCCGGGTGCCAGTCCAGCGCGTGGCCCAGGATGCGCGGCGCCAGGTAGCTGTTCTCGATCTGCTGCAAGACGAAGTAGAGCGCGAGCACGGCGAGCGCCGTCTGCCAGGAGTGCGTCAGGCCCATCAAGACGGCGGGGATGCCTCCGAGCATCGGGCCGAAGAACGGGATGAGCTCGGTGAAGGCGGCGACCACCGCCAGCAGCGCCGTGAAGCGGATCCCCGGCACCCCGATGAGGGTGAGGAAGTTGAGCCCGAAGAAGACGAGCGCGCCCATGGCGAGGCAGAGCACCACCTCGCCGCGGATGTAGCCGCCGAAGACGCGGTCGGCGATGCGGGCGACGGCCCAGAAGTCCGGGCGCAGCCAGCGGGGGAGCCGGCGGTCGACGGCGAGCTTCCCCTTCGGCTCGTCCTGCAGCACGTAGAACAGCCAGAAGGGGACGATCAAGAAGCCGAGCAGGAAGCCGACGACGCCGGCGATGTTCAGCACCGCAGAGGTCAGGACGGCGAGCAGGTTCTGCGTCCACTCCAGCAGGTGCGACCGGATCGTGGCGACCGCCTGGGCGGTCATGTCGGACACCCAGGCCTGCTGCTCGGGGGGGAGATTCAGGGCCAGCCCGCGCAGGCTGGCGAACGCCGCGTCGACGTCGGCGGCGGTGGGCATCGAGTCGAAGAACGACTCGATCTGGGCGATCAACCAGGGCAGCCCGAAGGCGACGGCGAGGGCGATCGCGGCGAAGCTGACCAGGAAGACGACGCCCACCGCCAGCGTGCGGGGCATCCGCCGCCCCAGCCGGTCGACGATCGGCAGCAGCAGGTAGGCCAGGACGGCCCCGATCTGGAACGGCAGCAGCGCGCCCCAGGAGAGGACGAGCAGCCAGACGAGGAATCCGATGACCCCGAGGATGAGGGCCGCGTACAGGTACTGCCGTGGCGACATGTTCCGCAGCCGCCGCCACAGCCGCCGCCACGCCCGCTGCCCTGACGAAGGCCGGCGCGGCCGACCCGGGCGGCTCGGGCGCCGCACGCGGGGTCGCGGCCGGGGCGGGGACGCGGTTGGTTGTCCGCTCACGATTCTGCCCGCAGGGTGTACACGCCCGCCGGGGTGGCGTCAACCGGCGGGCGCCGCCGTACCCTCTTGCGGTGGCGCGGTGGCCGGCGGCACGGCCCCGCCCAGGGACGCGCGATGCACCCGTCGATTCACAAGCTCAGCCGGCGCGACCGGCGCCGTCAGATCGCCCTCACGGTGGCGCGCACGACGCTCTCCGTCGGGCTGCTCGTGGTGCTCTACGCGCTCGCGCCGGTGGCCTTCGTGTCCGAGCGGGAGACCCTCGCCCGGTTGGCCGCCGTGCTGGTGATCATCGCCGTGGTGGTCGGCGCGCAGATCCACTCCGTGCTGACGGCGACGTACCCCGCGCTGCGGGCGATCGAGTCCGCGGTGACCGCGATCGCCGTCTTCATCGTGCTCTTCGCGCTCCTCTACCTCGGTCTCTCCACCGCCTCCCCGGCCAGCTTCAGCCGGCCCCTCAGCCGGGTGGGCGCGTTCTACTTCACCGTCACCGTCCTGGCCACCGTCGGTTTCGGCGACATCAGCCCCCAGAACGACCTCACCCAGGCGATCGTCACCGTGCAGATGCTGCTCGACCTGGCCATCGTCGCCCTCATCGTCCGCGTCTTCGCCGCCGCCGCCCGCGCCGGCGCCCGCCGGCGGGAGGCCGCCGATCCGGCGCAGCGCCCCTGAGCCGGCGCGGCCGGCCGGCAGCGGACCCGGCGCGTCCGGGATCGGTCGGACCGCCGATGCCGGTCCGTCTTCCTGACGATGTCCGCCTCAGGCGAGCGGCCTAGACTGGCCCGCAGACCGATGGGGACGCCGCCGGCGGCGGCGGCGGCGAAGGCGAGAGCGCGAGAGCGCGAGAGCGCGAGAGCGCGAGAGCGCGGGAGAGGTTCGATGATGCACCCGACAGAGCTTGCGGCGTACGGCCGCGCCCGACACGAGGACCTCCTGCGGCAGGCCGAGGCCTACCGGCGCGGGCGCGCCGTCGGTCCGTCCGATCGGACGGCCGGTCCGGGGGCCCGCCCGGCGGCGCGCTGGCGCCTGGCGGTGCTGTCGGCCGCCCTGGCCGGGGGCGCGCTCGCGGTGCTGATGACCCCCGACCTGCTGCGGGCCTGGCCCGGCTGAGGACGCGCCCGCCCCGGCCCCGCCCTCCGGGGCGGGGCCGGGGCGCGGGCCTCAGCGGATCACGTCCCCGAACGCGAAGTGGCCCCGGGGGGACGGGACGACCGGGACGGTGCGCCCGGGCCGCGGGCGCTGCGAGCCCGGCGCCGCGCCGGGGCTCTGCCCGGCGCCCGGGTCGGTCTGCCCGGAGTAGTCCACGACGAACGCCGTCCCGTCCGCGCTCAGGCCGGAGGGGGTGGCCAGGCGCTGCCCGCCCGGCCCGGTCATCGAGATGGGCTGGGCGCCGCTGCCGGCGATGGTCACCGTCCGCCCGTCCTTCGTCGCCGAGCCGCTCAGGAACTGCACGCGCCCGAAGTCGTCGAGGGCGATCGTCCGGCGCCCGCTGCTCGGCGCCTCCTCGATCCACTCGGCGGAGGAGAACGAGGACGCGTACGACACCGTGTGCTCGAAGCTTTTGCCGGTGGTCACGTTCTTGATGGCGATCTGCCAGCTGCTCCCGCCCCGGCTGGCGATGGAGACGCTGACGGTGTCGCCGCCCTTCACCGCCAGGGGCACCGGCTGGGAGGCCGCCGGCAGCAGCTCGATCCAGGCCTGGTGGGTCACCCGGCCGCCGGATTCGGTCTCTTCGGTGCCGGCCTGAATGAGGTCGCGGCTGCCGGCGCCCCCGATGCCGACCCAGGTGGCGCTGGCGCCGCTCGCGCCGTCCGGCGCGACCTGCGGCACGACCCACGTGCCGTTGACCGCGGTGTAGGTGCCGCCGGTGGCGGCGTAGCCCGACCAGTTGGTCGACGAGCGGAGCGCCGCGGCCGCCACCGCCGGAAAGGTGTCGTGGGTCAGCCGCTGGCCGAGCAGCGCCGAGCCGCCGACGAGGATGCTGGCGGCGACCAGCGCCGGGACGAGCGCGCCGCGCGAGCGGCGCAGCACGGCCGCCAGACGGTCGCGCGGCGTTGCGGGGGGCGGCGGCTGTGACTCGACGGCAGGAAGCGGCTGCCCTGCGTCCGGGGGCACAGACTCGGCTGCGGGACCGGAATCACTCATCTCATCCACAGTCTCGCGCCGGCAGATCAGCGGGACCGCAGAGGCCGCACAGCGACGGCTAAGAAGTGCGCCGCCCGCCGGGGCCGCGGCGCGGCCGGGGCCAGATCGAGCGGACGGCGCGTCCAAACGGCGAGCGCAAACCTTGTGCGCTGGAGCCGTAGTCTCCGCGGTCGCACCGGCGTATCGTTTCGGGTGTCCGGGGTGTCCCCCCAATCGCCCCGGCCGTCGCCATTTGCTCGCCGGTCTGGCTCGCCCGCCCCGTAGCGGCGAGCGTCTTGCGGCTTCGCTGCGACGTCGCCGATGGTGTACGGGGCGACGGGCGGCCGCTCGGCCGGGCCTGAGACACTCGATTCGCCGGCGCCACGGCGACCGCCAGCGCGCGGCGCCTGCCGTGCTGCGGGAACGGGCCAGGGGCGGGAACATCAGAGGCGGAGCGTGATGCGGGCGAGCGCCGACGGCGGCGCCGCGCGGCCGGGCGACACCGGAGCGGTCGAGGTCGCGCGGCGGTTCCGGGCGATGAATAGCGATGTGCTGGCGATCGTCGTCGCCGGGGCCGGCGCTCCCGACGAGCGCATCGCCGCCGGCGCGCTGGGCGAGGCCGAGGCGCTGTTCCGGACGGTTGAGGCGTGCGCCAGCCGGTTCCGGCCCGAGAGCGAGCTCTCGGCGCTCAATCGCTCCGCCGGACGGCTGTTCCGGGCGTCTGACCTGCTGCTCGCGCTCGTGGCCGCCGCGCTCGACGCGGCCGCCGCCACCGATGGGGCCTTCGATCCGACGCTGCTCGACGCGCTCGAACGGGCCGGCTACGACCGCAGCTTCGAGCGGCTGGCGCAGACCGACCGGCCTCGGGCGGCGCCGCCCGCTCGCCCGCCGGGCGCGTCCCGCGCCCCGGCGGCCTGGCGCCGGATCCGCCTCGACGCCCACGCGGGCACGATCGCGCTGCCGGTGGGGTGCCGGATCGATCTGGGTGGGATCGGCAAGGGGTGGACGGTCGACCGGGCGGTCGCGCTGCTGCGCGCACGGGGGTTCCGCGCCCTGGCGGTCGACGCCGGCGGCGATCTGTACGCGTCCGGGGCGGCGGCCGGCGGCGCTCCCTGGACCGTCGGCGTGAGCGACCCGGCGCAGCCGGAGCGGGATGTGGCCGTGCTCGCGCTGGACGGGCAGGCAGTGGCGACGTCGACCACCGCCCGCCGGCGCTGGCCGGCCGGCGGCGAGCTGCGGCACCACCTGATCGACCCGCGCACGGGGCGCCCGGCGGCCTCCGGGATCGCGTCGGTCAGCGTCGTGGCGGAGACGGTCGCCCGCGCCGAGACGCTGGCCAAGGCCGCGCTCGTGCGCGGGCCGCGGGCGGGGCCGGCGCTGCTCCGCCGGCAGGCCGTTGCGGGGCTGCTGATCACGGATGCGGGCGGTCAGCTCCGCGTCGGCCGGCCGCTGTTTCGGGCGCCGGCCGGGGCCTGAGGGCGCCATCCGGGTGCCCCCCCAGGGGCACGGACACCGACATCAGCCCGACCGGTACGGTCCGGGCACCGCCTTCGCCACCGGCCTCATCCACGGGATCGGGGCGGAGACCGGCGCCCAGGTGCTGGTCATCGCCGCGGTGGGGGCGCCGCCGGTCAGGGATCGGGCCTGGCCACGCCGCACGCGCTCGTGGCCGGGCTGCTGCTCTGCAGCACCGCCGTGGCGGTGCTGGCCTCGGCCAGGCACACGTCCTCCGCGCGTTTCCGTACGCTCTACGTCGGGGCGGGCGTGCTGGCGGCCGTGTTCGGCCTCCGGGCCGGCGCCGCCGCGCTGCTCGGGATGGCTGGACCGGCTGCCCGGCCAGCAGACGCCGATCGCCGCCCGCTTCGGCAGGGCCGACGCGTCGCGCCCGGCGCCGCGCCGCTGGCCGCCGGGGGCGAATGCGGGACCGCGTGGAAAGGAGTCCGACCGTGCGTTGGGAGGAGCTGACCGGCGATGCGTTTCCGGAGGCCGTTGAGCGGTGCGGGGGCGTGTGCCTGGTGGCGCTGTCGGTGCTCGAGCGGCACGGCCACCATCTGCCGCTGGGCACCGACATGTACCAGGGGCGCGCCGCATTGGAGCGGGCGGCGGAGCGGGAGCCGGCGATGCTGTACCCGGACTACGTCTACACCCAGATCTCCGAGGCGCGGCACCTGCCGGGGACGATCAGCCTCGACGGCGACGTGGTGCTGGCCCTGCTGGACAACGTCTGTCGCGAGATCGCCCGCAACGGGCTGAAGAAGATCGTGCTCGTCAGCGCCCACGGCGGCAACCGCCACCTGATTCCCTACTTTCTGGACCGGCAGCGGGAGCAGGCCCGGGACTACGCGGTGTACGGCATCTCGGGCATCGGCGGCGGGCAGCGACCGGAGGTGCCCTGGGACCGCGCGGTGGACGGCCACGCCGGCCCCGGCGAGACGAGCATGATGCTGGCCATCCGCCCGGACCTCGTGCACGCGGACCGGGTGCCCGCCGGCGACGAGTGGCGGGCGCAAGGCCGCCTCCAGGCCCTGCGCGAGGCCGGCGTGGAGACGGGCATGTCGTGGTACGCCGACCATCCCACCCACTACGCCGGCGACGCGCACCCGGCCACCGCCGCGGCCGGCGAGCGGTTGCTCGACGCTCGGGCCGCTCACATCGCCCGGGCCGTGCGGGCCGTCAAGGCGGACACGGTGACCGCGCGCCTTCAGGCGGCGTTCGACGCCGCCGCCGAGCGCCCCACCCGCTGAGCGCCTCCGGCGCGAATCGGGAGGGCAGCGCCGTTGCCCTCCCGGAAGGGTCGCGTTGACCGGCCTCCCGAGCGGGCGGCACGATACGGCCGTGTTCCACCCTCGTGGCCCGACCGCACTCGAGCTGGCGCGGCAGGGACTCTCCTCCACGCAGCGCGGCTACGACCTGCTCGCCCCCAAGTTCGACTACACCCCCTTCCGGACCCCGGACTCCGTCCTGCGCGTGGTGGACGAGCGGCTCGCCCGCCGCGGGCCCTTCGCGGACGGGCTCGATCTCTGCTGCGGGACGGGCGCCGGCCTGCGCCTCTTGCAGCCGCGCTGCGCGCGGCGGGTGGTCGGGCTCGACTTCAGCGCCGGGATGCTGGCCGAGGCGCGCCGCCGGATGGGCGGGTGCGCCAGCGTGGCCCTGGTTCAGGGGGATGCGCTCGCGCTCTGGTTCGAGTCGGCCTTCGACGTGGTGACCAGCTTCGGCGCTTTCGGGCACATCCCGCGGCGCGAGGAGCCACGGCTCCTCGCCGGCGTCTACCGGGCGCTGCGCCCCGGGGGCCTCTTCGCCTTCGTCACCTTCCCGATGCCGCGGCCCCTCTCGCCCGCCTGGCTCGCCGGTCGCGCCTACAACGCGGTCGCCCATCTGCGGAACCTGCTCGTGCGGCCGCCGTTCGTGATGTTCTACCTGACCTTCACGCTCGGGGCGGCGCAGCAGCGCCTCGCCGCCGCCGGGTTCGAGGTGGAGGTCGAGCGCGGCCGCTTCCCGGCGCCGTACCAGGAGGCCGTGCTGGTGCTGGCCCGCCGGCCGCCCGAACACCGCCCCCGGCGGTGTTCGGGTAACGAACAGCGGGGGAGCGCGGGCCCTGACGGGGCCGCCCGGCGGCTGTCCGCTCCGCCCGCAGGCGCCTCGTGATTTCGCCGCCGCCGGATGCGCCGGCCCCGCCGAATCAGGAGCGGCGCGCCCGCAACACGGGACGCCGCCTGCGCGTCAGTACGGCCAGGAGCCACCGACACGATGCTACGGATGCCGCCGCCGCCCCGGCGTGGCGCCGCCCGGGGTGCGCCCGTTCGCCTGCTGACCGCGCTGGGTCTGGCGCTGGCCGCGGCGCTGCCCCTGCCGGCGCCGGTCCTGGCCCAGGCGCCGCGCACCATCACCCTGGAGGCGCCGGGGGCCGGAGCGGCCATCACCAGCCCGGTTGAGGTGCGCGGCCGGGTGACCGTCGCCCCGTTCGAGAACAACCTGGTGGGCACCGTCTACGACGCCGCCGGGCAGTCGCTCGGGCAGGGCCCGGTCAGCGTCACCCCGGACGCCCCAGGCACGTTCGGTGGCCCGGGATCGTTCCGCGGGCAGCTGCCCTTCACCGCCCCGGCGGGCGGCGCCGGGCGGGTGGAAGTGGCGGACGTGAGTCAGGCGGACGGCTCGATCCTGGCCAGCGCCGCCGTCGACGTCGTCTTCGCGGACGGGACCACGCCTCCGGCGAGCGGGACGAGCTGGCTCGATCGACCCCTCGCCGGCTTCGGCTGGAACACCCCCGGCGGGAGCCTCCCGCCGGCCCCCGCCGCGCCGGGGGAGCTCGACCCCGCCTGCGCCGCGACGGCCCGGCCGGCGGAGACGCCGGAGGAGCAGCAGGTGGTCGCCGCCGGGTGGCGCCTGTTCGACGCCTACCAGGGGGGCTGGGGCAGCCGGCTGGTCTTCGGCACGAGCGCCTACGACGGGATGTGCCGGCCCAACGGCTACCAGGCCTTCGTCTTCGCCGGCGGCGGCTTCGCCGGAACGCTCGCCCCCGAGCCGATGGACGCGCGCACGGACGGCGCGCTGGGGGGCGTGCTCTGGACGGCCCCGCCGCCGCCGGGCGCGAGCGCCGCGTTCCGGGCCCGCTATAGCCGCTACGCCGGGCCACAGGACGCCCTGTGTTGCCCCTCCGCCATCAGCACCGTGTACTTCGAGGTGCGCACCGCCGGGATCGTGCCCGGCGCCTCCGTCCTCGTCCCGCTGCGCGTCGAGACGGCGCCCAACCCGGCGGGCTGAGCCGGGCGCCGCGCCCGGCGGGCGATCGCGCCTCAGGCGACGGTGCGCGGCCTGACGTTCTGGTTCAGGTGGAAGAAGTTGGTGGGGTCGTACCGGCGCTTCACCGCGGCCAGCCGCCGGTACGTCGCGGACGAATAGGCCTCGCGGACCCGCGCGTCGCCCTCGAGCCCGAGGAAGTTGACGTACACGCCCGAGCCGAAGGGGCGCACCGCGGCCCAGAACCGCTCGAGCCACGCCAGGTGCGGCTGCGCGTCCAGCGGGTCGAGCCAGTTGGCGATCAGGGTCACCATGTACGGCTTGTCGCGGTGGGCGAAGGCGGTCGCGTCCGCGGGCACCCGCGCCATCGCGCCGCCCAGCACCCGCCACTGCACCAGGTTGAGCGGGGAGGTCGCCTGGAGGAAGTGCTCCAGCACGGTGTCGAGCAGGGCGTCGTCGACCCTGTCCAGGTACGTCGAGCGCAGCTCCTCGCCCCGCCCCTTGGTGGTGGCGTCTTTGGTGATCTCGAACAGGGCCGGGTACGGCATCGGCCCGATCAGGTCCAGCAGCGGGGTGGCCAGCGACCGGAGCGGGGCGAGCACGCGCTCGCCCTCCGCCGGGTCGCCGTTGTAGGCCACCAGGAGCGCGATCACCGGCGCCCCGTGCAGGTGCTGGGGGATGAACGGCAGCGGCGGGGCGTACATCATCATGGCCTGGGTGCTCAGCTCGTCCGGCGCCGCGTTCGCGTAGCGCAGGTACTCGCGCAGCACCGCCTGGCCGTCGGCGGCCGCGTAGAAGACGGCCCCGCCCAGGATCGTGCCGGCCGGGTGGAGCTGCAGCTCGAACGCCGTGGCGATGCCGACGTTGCCGCCCCCGCCGCGCACGGCCCAGAAGAGGTCCGGGTGCTCGTCGGCGCTGGCCGTCACCAGGCGGCCGTCGGCGGTCACGACGTCGACGGAGCGGAGGTGGTCGATGGTGAGTCCGTGCTTGCGCACCATCCAGCCGATGCCGCCGCCCATGATGAGCCCGCCGACGCCGACCGAGCCGACGTCGCCGGAGGAGGTGGCCAGCCCGTACTCGTGCGCCGCGGCCGCGTACTCGGCCCACGTCAACCCGGGCTGCACCCGCGCCACGCGGCGCTCGGGGTCGATGGCGATGGCCTTCATGCCGGACAGGTCGATGACCAGGCCGCCCTCCACGGTGCTGTATCCGGCGAAGCTGTGCCCGCCGCTGCGCACGGCGACCGCCAGGTCGTGCTCGCGGGCGAACTTGACGGCCCGGATGACGTCGATCTCGTCCGCCGGGCGGGCCACGAGGGCCGGAAACTTGTCGAAGTTCGCCGCCCGGATCTTCCGGGCCGCGTCGTAGTCCGGGTCGCCCGGACCGATCACCTGGCCGACGAAGCCGCGGCGGAGGCGGTCGACGACCGGCTCGGTGAGGGCCGATCCGTTGGAAGCAGGCGTCTGCACGAGCATCGGGGGGGCCTCCTCGTCGGGTGTGCTGTGGGCGCATCATCCGCCGGCGGCCCCTGACGGGTCACTGCCCGTTCCCGGCCGGGGCGCTGACAGCCCCTGACAACCCGCTCCCCGCTGCCCTTCCACGCGCTCCGCGGCGGCGCGCCGGCCTCGCCCCGCCGGCTCCCGCCTAGGCAACAGCGGGCCGCGCGCCCCGGGGCGCCGCGCCGCCCGCCGCCGCGCTCGCCTCCCCCGCGACGCCGTCCCCGGCGAGTCGCCACCGCTCGCCGGCGATCACCGCGGCCGCAGCCGTGGTCTGGACGGCAAGGAGCAGCCACCACAGCCGCGCGTAGTCGCCCGGCGCGACCATGGCCGCCCCGCCGGCGAGCACGACGTCGAACCAGGCGTGGAACAGTACGGCCAGGAGGACGCTGCCGCGGGTGTGGAGGAAGAGCCAGGTGAACAGCACCGACGCCGGGACCACGACCAGCAGGAAGGGCACCGGCGTGCGCAGAACGGGGTCGGAGACGACGACCGGCAGGTGCCACAGCGACCAGACCACGCCCAGGACCAGGCTCGCCGCCAGCGGCGAGCGCCGCGCCAGCAGCCGTGGCAGCGCGAAGCCGCGCCAGCCCACCTCCTCGCCGAGCGGAGCGCCGAACGGGAGGACGACCAGCAGGCCCAGCAGCAGCGCCGTCTCGACCAGGCCCGGCCGCTTCGTCCAGTCCAGCGGTGTCCCGCCGGCCAGCGGCAGGAGGGCCAGGGCCACCCCAACGAGCCCGAGCGGCAGGGCGAACACGACCGCGTACCAGCGCAGCCCGACCCGCCAGCGCACCAGCCGCCGCCCGAGGTCGAGCACCCCCCGGCGGCCCTCTGTCAGGGCGGCGACGACGAGCGCGGCGAGCGGCACGCCGGCCACAAAGTTGGCGTTCGGCGCCACCGGCGTGCCGTTGAGGACGGCCCCGAGCCCCCAGCTCAGGGCGTACGCCAGGACGAAGAAGCTGACCACCGGGCTGCGCCGAGCCAGCGATCCGACCGCGTCCATGGATGCGCTCCTTCTTGTACCGCCGCCGCTCCGAGGGGAGCCGGACCCACTCTACCCGCGTTCGGGCGGGCCGTCGTGGCGGCGCCGCCGGCCCTGCCCGCAGCAGGAGAGCGGCCTGCCCGGCCGGGGCAGGCGGCGGGCATCTGCCGGCGCCATGACGGCCGACCGGCTGTGGCCTATGCTGTGCGGCGGAGGGTTCGGAAGACAATGGCTAACCGGGAGCAGGTAGCGCAGTACACGCGGCCCACGAGGCGGGCGCTGCTGGTGGGCGCCGGCGCGGCGGGCGGGGCGCTGGGCGCCGCGGCCTGCGGCGCGGGCGGCGCGCCCGCGCCGGGCGCGTCGAGTGCCGCCCAGGGCACCGCCCTGTTCTGGCAGTGGGGGGCCGGCTACGTCGACGGCTTCCAGTCGCTGGTCAACGAGTTCAACGAGAAGAAGTCCGGCGTGACCATCGACTTCGACTCGAGCGCCGTCACGGCCGGCAGTACGGACTACTGGGTCAAGCTCACCGCCGCCATGGCCGGCAACGTCGGGCCGGACGTGTTCCTCATGAACACCAACGCCCGCACCTGGGCCACGAGCGGCCAGATGCGCGCGCTGGATGACCTGATCAAGGCCGACAAGACCGCCCAGGACCAGAACAACGCCACGCTCAAGGCCTTCAAGGAGTGGTACGACGTGGGGGGCAAGCAGATGGGCTGGGCCTGGGACTACAGCACCATCGTGACCTACTACAACGTCGGCCACCTCCGGGAGGCCGGCCTGAAGTCCCCCGCCGAGCTCGGCGACAAGTGGGACTGGACGGCCTACCGCGAGTACGCCCAGAAGCTGACTCGCCCGGGCACCCGCTGGGGCACCTACGTCGAGCCCGGCGACGAGTCCGGCTGGCTCAACTTCGTCCGGGCCAACGGGGGCGACTACTTCAGCGATGACCGCACGAAGTGCGTGCTCGGCGACCCGAAGTGCGTCGAGGCGGTGGAGTTCGTCGCCGGCTTCATCACCAAGGACCGTACCTCGCCGACGCGCGCCGACGTCGCCGCCAGCGTGGCCAAGCTGGACATGTTCATCAACGGCCAGCTGGCGACGTACCACCACGGCGACTGGCAGATGATCGACATCCGCAGGCGCGCGAGCGCCAATCTGGAATGGGACGTCGCCCCCATCCCCTTCAAGAGCGGCAAGACGGGCAACTCCGCCAACCTGCGCGGCCTGGTGATCAACAGCCAGACCAAGAACGTCCAGCAGTCCTTCGCGTGGATGAAGTTCTGCCTGACGAAGGCCGTCCAGGACCGCATCCCCACCCTCTTCGGCGAGGTCCCCGCCCGCCTCGACTCCGCCAACGAGGTCTACGCCAGCTTCGAGAAGGCCGGGCCACCGCAGGGCCGCGCCAGTCTCAAGCCCGCCATCGCCGCCACCAAGGCGCTGCCCGCGCTCGACAAGATCCCGCCCGCCGACTTCCGCGGGATCACCAACGCGCAGATCAACGACATCTGGGACGGCAAGATCGCGGTCCGGGAGGGCCTCACCAAGGCCCAGAACGAGATCAACGCCCTCATCGCCCAGAAGGGCACCTGACCAGGAGGGCACCTGACCCCCGGGCCCGGAGCGGGCGGCGCGGGGTCGCCGGCGATTGGCTCAGACGCGACGGAAGGAGGACGCAGATGGCGGCCGTGACGCGACGGGCACTGGCAGACAGGGCAGTCCTGGCGCTCGCCGGGGGCGGGCTGGCAGCGTGCGCGCAGGCCGAGCCGCAGGGTGCGGCCCCGAAAGCCGGCAAGTCGCCGGTGAGCCTGCGCTGGAGTCCGTGGGACGGCGAGGGGCAGGCCATCGTCGACGGGGCGAACCAGGGGATGGCCCTCTACAAGCAGAACCACCCGCACGTCTCCTTCGAGCTCACGGGGCAGACGGGCGACTTCAACCCGAAGATCGACGCCATGATCGCGTCCGGCGATGGGCCGGAGGTCTTCGGCGGCAACGGGGCGAGCTGGCTCAACCGGGCGCAGCAGGGCCAGTTCCTGCCCCTCGATCCCTTCCTCAAGCGCGACCTGAAGGGGAACTGGAAGGACGACTACGTCCCCGCCCACTTGAGCTGGTTCAGCCTCAAGGACAGCGGGTTCTTCTCCCTGCCGATGTACCTGGGCACCATGGCGCTGTACTACAACAAGGGCTGGTTCCGCTCGCGGGGGGTCGCCCTGCCGGACGCCAGCTGGGACTGGGACCGGTGGACCGACGCCATGCAGCGGCTGACGGAGCGTCCGAGCAAGTTCGGGTCGACCCTGATCTCCCTGATCAGCCCCTCGCGCGTGGACGCCACCTTCGTCCGCGCCAACGGCGGGGTGATGGTCGACCCGAACGACGACACCCGGTGCCTGCTGGACCAGCCGGCCGCGCTCGGGGCGCTCCAGTGGCACCGCGACCGGACGTTCAAGGACCACTTCGCCATGTCCTTCCCGGAGCTGCCCGGGGCCGGCGGCAACACGGCGCGGATCACCCAGCAGTTCTCGGCGGGCGCCGTCGGGTCGTTCGTTGAGGGGTCCTGGCGGCTGGCCCCGATGGCGCTGGAGGTCCCGGCGGGGGTGGAATGGGACATCACGCCGGTGCCCAGGAAAGCGAAGCGCTCCACGCTGGCCACGACCGACGGGTGGGCGGTCTACCGGGGCACGAAGGTGCCGGACGAGGCGTGGGAGTTCATGCGCTGGCTGCAGGGCGACGAGTGGTCCGAGATCATGATGGGGACGGTGGGGCTGACCCCGGCGCGCATCTCGCAGCTCGACAAGTGGGCCACCCTGGTGCTCAAGGCGTACCCGGTGCTGCAGGGAAAGAACGTGCAGGCGTTCACGGCGCCGGCCAAGGAGAAGTGGGCCGACCCGAGCGGCTTCTTCCGCTACCACCAGGACGCGCTGGACATCCTCACCCCGGCCTTCAACAAGGTGCTGCGCGACGGGGAGGACGCGGTGGACGTGGCGTTCAAGGAAGCGGCGCGCCAGGTGAACGCCGCCCAGGCGCAGAAGAAAGCCGCCGGCACGCGGTAAGCGGCGGCCCTCCCTCTCCCGGCCCCGGCGAAGGCCCTCCGTCCCTCGACCCCGGCGAAGGCCCCCCAGATGGAGGGCCGCGCCGGCGGCCGCCGGGCGCTACCGCACGCCTGCCCACAGGGCCCGCTCCGCGGCCCGGGGATCGTCCACGACCGCCGGCGTGGTGCCGAAGCGCATCGTCGCCCGGCGCCTGAGGTCGTACCGCGGCCAGCCGCAGTCCCCGGTGGTGGCGAAGGCCACCCAGGCGCCGTGCATGGCGTCGGCGAGCGACTGCGGCGGGTCGGTCCCCCACAGCGGCACGGTGCCCTCGCCGAGGGTGTCGAAGACGAAGGGGATCTCCAGCGCGTGGCAGGCCCCCAGGCGGCCGCCGAACTGCGGCGAGCGCCAGGCGAACTCGTACATGTAGGTGGCCGCGGTGCCCTTCGCGTGGGCGTCGGCCAGGCGGAGGGCGGGGATCCGGCACCACCAGTCGGTCTGGATGGCCGCGAGCAGGTCACCGGCGCCGGCGCCGGGGTGGGCCGCCCGGTAGGCGGCCAGGGTCGCCTCGACCGGCAGTCCGATGGTCGCGACGGCGCCGGCCAGTGCTTCCGCGGTGACCCGCTCGATCATGCCGGTGCTGACCAGGAACAGCCGCCACTCGTCGGCGTTCGTGCCGGCCAGGACGTCGACGTCCGCGCTGGCGCCGGCGGCGAGGCGATCGATCGGGCGCGCGGGGAGCACGTCCCCGTCGACCACCGGCAGCCACAGCACGGTGCTGGTCACCACCTCGGGCCCCCACCGCTCCGGGTCGGGGTGCGCCAGCAGGTCGGCTTTCAGCGCCGCCTGGGCGTGGAGCAGGCGGTCAACCGGTACGGCCCCGATCGCCTCGCGGGTGGCCGCGACTCCGAGCCGCCCGGCGAGGCGCCGCCCGATCCGCTGCGCGGTCGCGGCGGAGACCACCGGATGCGCCGCCCCGCTCTGGGCGATGGCGCGCCGGAACAGCCCGGCCGCCCGGGGCATGGCCAGCAGCGCGCCGAGGCACATCGCCCCCGCCGACTCCCCGAAGACGGTGACGTTGCCGGGGTCGCCGCCGAAGGCGGCGATGTTCTCCCGCACCCACTCCAGGGCCGCGAGCAGATCCAGCAAGGCCAGGTTGGCGGTGCCGTCGCCCAGATAGAGGAAGCCCTCGGCGCCGACCCGGTAGTTGAGGGTCACGCAGACGACTCCGTCGCGAGCGAAGCGGCCGCCGTCGTACCAGGCCGTCGCCCCCGTGCCGTATTCGAAGGCGCTGCCCGGAATCCAGACCATCACCGGGTGCCCGGCTGGCCCCAGCTCGGGGGTCCAGATGTTCAGGTTCAGGCAGTCTTCGCCGGGCGTGGCCAGCTCCGGGATGATCGAGTCGACCGGCGGGGGATAGGGGAGCTGGGGGGTCTTCGGGCCGTACGCCAGGGCGTCGCGCAGGCCGCTCCAGGGCGCAACCGGCCGGGGCGGCCGGAGCCGGTTGGCGCCGAACGGCGGCGCGGCGTACGGGACGCCCTTGAACGCGCACACGCCACCGGCGACGCTGCCGCGCACCGCGCCACGGCGCGTCCTGACCACCGCATCCATCCGGGCGACCACTGCATTCATCTGCCTACCTCTGCGCCCCTCCGATACCGAAGACCGAAGTCCGACGACCGAAGTCCGACGACCGACGACGGGGGGGCTGCCACCACGATCATCCGCTCGCAGGGTCAGCGTCCCGGTAGTCCTGGGTAGCCGCCGGGTGAACGCTGCGCTTCGCGGGAGGGTCATGCCATCGCCCGGCGAAAGATGGGGAGCATGGCGCGGTAGAACCTGGGGAGCTCCCGTGCCAGGCGCAGCGCCGAGAGCCGGGTGGGGTCCAGGTGGCGGAAGCCCAGCTCGGTGTAGCGGACGCCGTCCCGCCCGGCCAGGGCGTCGCGCAGGCGCCGGGACTCACCAACCGGGATGACCGGGTCGTGGCGGTCGTGCAGGAGGACGATCAGCGGCGCCTCGATCTCGTCCAGGGAGGTCAGCGGCGAGAGGGCGTCGAGACGGGCCCGGACGGCGGGTGGCAGCCGGCGGAGGGCCGCCGCCGCGCCCTCCGGGTCGGCGGCCGTCAGCAGCCGCAGCACCGCCCGGCCATCCTCGGACAGCGCGACGGAATCGTGGCGACCGCCGGCCGGAGTCCGCCAGATCGCAAGCCGGGCGGTCTCCCGTTCGGGCTGGACGTCGAACGCGTCGCGCAGCCGCTGCGCCTCGGGGGGCGGTAGCGCATCGGTCAGCGACCGGACGCAGACCTTCCAGGTCAGGGGATCGACCGGCCAGGGCTCGCGCCGGTCGCCGAGCGTGCGGGAAGCGCTGGCGACGTCCCGCAGGAGCGTCCACATCTAGGCGTAGGGCGCGTAGGCGCTGACGAAGGCCAACCGGCTCCGGATGCGGGGGCTGGCCGCTGCCATGAGCACGTAGGCCCCCCCGACGCACGTCCCGAGGAGGCCGCTCCGGGCCGGGTCGACGTAAGGCTGCTCGAGCAGCGTTGCGTACGCCGAGGCCAGGTCCGCGACGTCGGCGGGATCGAGCCGCAGGTCGCGCAGGGTGGGCGACCAGTGGAGGAGCGCCGCGAAGCCGGCCCGCGCCAGCGCCTGCCCCAGCCGCGGAACCTGCGGGTGCTCGAGGCCGGCGGGGACCACGCCCAGGCTGACCACGACCCCGGGGTGGGGGCCGCCGGAGGGCGGCCGGTACAGGTCGCCCTCGGCCCGTCCGGCGTGCGTCCGGTACGAGACACGCTCGACGACCGGTGATTCCGTCGCCCAATCGACCAGCCCGGACGGCAGCATGGGGAAGACCCGCAGGAAGAAGATCACCGCCCCGGCCACGGCCCGGAGCTCTCCCCGGGCCCGGCCGAGGCGCGCCGCCACCACCGCCGGACGCCCGCCCGCCCCGCTGTCCGATCCCGTCCGCACCGGCGTCCGGCCATCCGTCGTCTCCCCGACCGGGCCTGCCTCGACTCCCGGGGCGTGCACAGCGCCCACCTCCTGGCGCGCGGGCCCGCAGCCGAGCGGCTGCGCCGCCGTCCCCCGCGGGGCCCCGTCTCGCCACCCGGCAGCATCGCTCGCCGACGTTGCGCGGCGGGTTGCGCGCCGTCGACAGACGGTCACCATCGGGTCGGGCACGGCAGCGGGCGTGGGGACCGTCGCGCTCCCGGCGGCCCCGACCGGCGCCGCTGCCTTCCGATACGCGGTGACGGGGCGGAGGCCCCGTCGACGCCCGCTGAGCAGGCGCTGAGTACGTATTGAGACCGTCCGGGCGTAGGCTGCCCGTCAGCCATCACACGCGCTGGTCAGCCTGAGGCGCCCGACGGCGCTGGGGGGCGGGGAAAGGAACAACACGCATGGGCTGTCTCTTCGCGATTTTCGCCGGGGCGTTTCCGCGCATCGCCGACATCATCCTGTGGCTGGCGCGCCCGGCCCAGTTCACGGCGCCGTTCGGCGGGGCTTGGCTGTGGCCGCTGCTCGGCATCATCTTCCTGCCCCTGACGACGCTGTTCTACGTCTTCATGTGGTCGCCGACGCGGGGCATCGAGGGCTTCGACTGGTTCTGGCTGGCCCTGGCCGTCGCGCTCGACCTCTCCCACCTCGCCGGCAGCGCTTACGCCAATCGGAACCGGGTCCCCGGGTACGCCCCCGTAGGCGCGCCCTCCGGGACGATCTAGCTCCCCCGGGCCGCGGGCCCGGCTGACCGGATGCGAATCGGCGCGGGCGCCCGGCGTCCTCGGGCGCCCGCGCTAGGCCGCGCCGGCGAGGAAGCCGAGGACGGCTCCCACCGCCAGCGGGAGCGCCCCCCCGATGAGCGCCCCCACCGCGCCGGGGAGGAGCAGGCCCCCGGCCAGGGAGCCGACGAGCGCCAGGGGCGCCGCCACGGCGTAGCCCACGAGCGTCCAGACGGCCTGCTTGCGGCTGCGCGCCCGGCGCAGGAGCAGCACCAGCCCCGCGGCGGTGACCAGGCCGAGCGGCAGGAACACCAGCGCGTCGGCCGCGCCCCCGGGGGGCAGGCGGCCGAAGCGCAGCCAGAAGACCAGCAGCTGCACCCCCGGCCACAGCAGCGTCAAGCCCACCACCGCCAGGACCCACGCCAGGGGCCGCACCGGCTGCGGCGGTGCGTCCGCGGTCGCCGTTCCGGCGCGGTTCATCCGCGCATCCTACCGCCCGGGCCGTCCAGGCAGGCGACACCGCGCCGGACTTCGTCGCGCGTCGAGTACGGACCAGAGCGCCGCTGGCCCGCCGCGCCGGTGGGCTACCGGGTGAAACCGTCGGCGCGGGGGAAGTACTCCGGCGCGAAGCCCGCCAACGCCTCCTTCACCGCGGCGCTCGGGTCGCCGAAGACGAGCGCCTGCGTGATCGGGGCAACCGCGTACAGCGGTGGCAGCGCTGGCCCGACGTGCGTCAGGTGCGCCATGAAGGCTTCAGAGCTCGCCAGCCACTCGTGGAAGTAGCACGCGGCGCCGTCGGCGCTCACGTACCACTCGTAGGCGCGGGTGCCCGGCTCCTCGGCCTCGACGCTGGCGGTGAGCTCCCGGACGAGGCGCTCGAAGGTGGCGCGCTGCCCCGGCTGGATGCGCATCTTGGCCACGATGCGGAACGAGTCGTCTGCCATCGGCTGCTCCTCCGGAGTCGGCGGCGCCGGGGCCCGGGCCCACGCGCGGGCGGACCGGCCCGCCGGCGGGCCGGTCCCCTCGGCCGGCCTGAGCCTAGGGCCGCCGGAGCCCCGCGTCAACCCGCCCGCGTTGCCGCGCCAGGAGGTCGGCCGGCTCGATCGGCCCCCGCCCGATCCCACACCCGACCGCGTCGGCGATGACCCGGGAGCCTCCGGTGCGTCTTCCGGCGGGCCGGCGGGCGCGCCCGGGGTGACCGAGGTTACGCTGACACACGCAGCGAGTGTCCTGTCAGGTCGTTGCGCCCGCCTCCTGCTGAGGGAGCGGCGGTAGCCGGCGAGGCGGTCGAGGATCTCCTCGGCGCTCTTGCGCCGGGTGAAGAGTCGGGAGGTGTCGTTCCGGTGACGAGAACCGTTGGGATGCCGGGGCCGGCCGCAGGAAGCGCCGTATCCGGGAGGAGGGGGAGCAGGGCCCGCACCCTCGCTCAGGTGTACCGACACTTCGGCGAGGTCGACGCCGCCGGAACGTCGCCACTGTACGAGCGCGTTGCCGTCGCCCTGAGTGAGTCCGACGAGGCGCTGCGCGCCATCGCGGCGGCGCCGGCGCGCAAGCGGCACCCCACGCTGATCCTCGCCGCGCTGCACGACCTCGCCCTCGCCGGGCGCGCCCCGGCGCTCGCCGCAGCCTACGCCGCTGCGGACGGCGCCGCCGCCGCCGGCGCCGCGATCGACACACTGCTGCGGATGACCGACTCGGTCGTGGCCATCGCCGTGCGCCGGCAGACGCGGACGAACGAGACCAGGCGCTGCGCCGTGCTGTTTCCGGCCATCGCCGAGGCGGCGCGCCGGGCGGGCGCGGACGCGGTTGGGCTGATCGACGTGGGCTGTGCGGCCGGGCTCAATCTCCAGGTCGATCGCGTCGGCATCGCGTACAGCAACGGACAATCGCTGGGCGACCCGTCATCTCCCGTGCAGCTGTCGTCTTCGATCGTGGGCGACCGGCCCGTCCCGACCCGGGCGATGCCCGAGGTCGTCGCCCGCATCGGCGTCGACCCCGATCCGGTCGACCCGACCGAC
>DATLLM010000005.1:0-4049 GCA_035537855.1 Chloroflexota bacterium
GACCACCACCGGGGCGGAGTTCCCGGCGTCGCGCCGTCAGGCGCCGCAGACGATCCAGCTGCCGGTCGACGCCATGCCGTCGGCCGCCGCCGGCGCCCTCGTGGCCGGGGCTCCTACCCCCCGCCGGCGCGGCGCGGTGACCCCGCGCGCCACGGGCGCCCGCGCCGCGGCGCGCAGCGGCCCCACCTCGCTCGACGTGGCCGAGGCCGGCCTCACCTACGTCCGCACCGATCTGCTGCGGATCTTCATCCTGGCCCTGGCGATGGTGGGGATCATCGTCGTGCTCGCGGTCGTGCTGCACTGACCGCGGCACCCGGTGACCGGAAGCGCCGCGATGTCGTTTGATCTGATCGTCCGCGGCGCCACCGTGGTGGACGGCAGCGGCGGCGAGCCCTTCCCGGCCGACGTCGGCGTCAGCGGCGACCGCATCGCCGCCGTCGCCCCCCCGGGAACGCTCGGCGCCGCCGCGGCCGGCGCCGAGGTGGACGCCGGCGGGCGCTACCTCGCCCCCGGCTTCATCGACATCCACACCCACTCCGACCGCTCCATCCTGATCAACCCCCGCATGGAGAGCAAGCTCCGCCAGGGGGTGACTACCGAGATCGGGGGCAACTGCGGCTCCGGCGTCGCCCCCGCCCTGGGCGAGGCCACCAGCAACCTGCGCCCCGATCCCGGGCGGGAGTCTGAGCCGGGCTCCTGGCCGACGATGGCGGACTACTTCGCCCACATCGAGCGCGCCGGGATCGCCGGCAACTACGCCACGCTGGCGGCGCACGGCACCCTGCGGGCCAGCACCGTCGGCTACGCCATGCGGGCCGCCACCCCGGACGAGCTGGCGGCGATGAAGCGCCTGCTGGCCGAGTCGCTCGAAGCCGGCGCGCTCGGCCTCTCCACCGGGCTCATCTACGTGCCGAGCGGCTACGCGGACACGGACGAGCTCGCCGCCCTCTCGGCGGTCGCGCGCGACTACGGCGGGATCTACGCCAGCCACATCCGCAACGAAGCCAGCGGCCTCCTCGCCGCCGTCGGCGAAGCGATCGAGATCGGGCGCCGCGCCGGCCTCCCGGTGCAGGTCTCCCACCACAAGGCTTCGGGGCGCGCCAACTGGGGCCGGGTGCAGGACAGCCTGGGGCTGATGGACGCCGCCCGCAAAGCGGGGGTGGACGTCACCTGCGACCAGTACCCCTACACCGCCTCCAGCACCGGCCTCTCCGCCGTGCTGCCCACGTGGGCCCTCGAGGGCGGCCGGGAGCGCCTCGTCGCCCGCCTGCGTAACCCGGCGACGCGCCGCACGATCCGCGCCGAGATGGCCGCCGCCCGCCCGGACTGGGGCTCCCTGAGCGAGGAATCGGGCTGGCACCACATCCTCATCGCCCGCTGCCGGGGCAACCCGGCGCACGAGGGCCGGCGCCTGGACGAGATCGCCGCCGAGCGCGGTCAGGACCCCTTCGACGTCTGCTTCGATCTGCTGATTCAGGAGGACGGGGCGGTCGGCTGCGTCTTCTTCAGCATGTGCGAGCCGGACGTGCGGAGCGTGATGCGCTGGCCGGGGACGATGATCGGCTCGGACGCTTCTTCGGTCGCCCCCTACGGCCAGCTCGGCGAGGGCAAGCCCCACCCCCGCGCCTACGGCACGTTCGCCCGCGTGCTCGGGCATTACGTCCGTGAAGAGCGCCACCTCACCTGGGCGGAGGCGGTGCACAAGATGACCGGCCTCCCGGCGGCGCGCCTCGGCCTGCGCGACCGCGGGGCGGTCCGGCGGGGCGCGTTCGCCGACCTCGTGGTCTTCGACCCGGCGGCGGTCGCCGCCCGGGCGACCTTCAGCGATCCCCACCAGTACGCCGCCGGGATCGAGCACGTCTTCGTCAACGGGGTCGCCGTCGTCAGCGGCGGCGAGCACACCGGCGCCCTCCCCGGGCGGGTCCTCCGCCACAGCCCGTGATCCGCTGTGCCGCCCCCGGCGGACCGCGGCGCCGGCCGGGCCACTTCGACGGGCGAACGCCCACCAGCGCCCGGCGCAGTCGTTCTACTTCCCGATGCGCGTCCTGATTACCGGCTCCAGCGGGCAGATCGGCACGAACCTGGGACTCGGCTTGCTCGAATCCGGACACGAGGTGCTCGGTCTGGACGTCCGTCCCAACACCTGGACCGGGTCCATCCCGACGCACCTGATCGACCTCGCCCGGCAGCAGCCCGTGCGCCGGCTGGGCATCGGCGACGTCGCGACCGGCCCCCTCGACGCCATCGTGCACCTCGCCGCCCACGCGAAGGTGCACGCCCTGGTGGAGCGCCCGCTCGGCGCGTTGGAGAACCACATCATGGTCACCAACGCCCTCGAGCTGGCCCGCGCCAGCGGCGTCCCCATCCTGCTCGCTTCCTCAAGAGAGGTGTACGGCAACCTCCCGGCGGAGGGCCCCGTGCCGGAGAGCGCCGCCGACTTCCGCCACGCCCCGTCTCCCTACGCGGCGATGAAGCTGGCGAGCGAGGGTCTCGCCGCCGCCTACCGGCGCTGCTACGGGCTGCCCTTCGCCGTCGTCCGCTTCTCCAACGTCTACGGACGCTACGACAACGACATGGAGCGCCTCGAGCGCGCCATCTGGGTCTTCCGCCGCCAGATCCTGGCCGGCCGCCGGCTGACCGTCTTCGGGGAATCCAAGACCCTGGACTTCACCTACGTCGACGACGCCGTCGACGGCCTGCGGCGCTGTCTCGAGCGCCTCGTCGCCGGCGATCCGGCCGTCGACGGCGAGACCTTCAACCTGGCCTACGGCGAGGGCCACCGGCTGGTGGCGGTCGTCTCGCTCATCGCCCGCGCCCTCGACCGCGAGCCGGAGGTGCGCCTCGAAGACGCCCGCCCGGGCGAGGTCACCTGGTACGTCGCCGACATCGGCAAGGCCCGCCGCGCCCTGGGGTACGCGCCGCGGGTGCCCGTTGAGGAGGGCATCGACCGGGCGATGCGTTGGGCCCAGGCAGACGAGTCGCGCGCGACCGCGCAGGAGCGATAGACCATCGGCGCCATCCGGCTCAGTCACGAGGCCCTCGATCTGCCCATCGCCGGCGCCTGGACGATCTCCCGGGGCACGCGCCGCGTGGCGGAGAACGTCCTGGTGCGTCTCACCTGGGAGTCCCCGGACGGGCGCACCCTCGTTGGCCTCGGCGAAGCCGCGCCCTACGCCTACTACGGCGAGCTCCGTGGCACGGTCGACGCCTGCCTGGAAGCGTTCTCCCCCCTGCTCGGCGACGACCCGTTCGCGCTCGACGCCGTCCTCGACGCCCTCGAAGCGCGACTCAGCCACAATCCCGCCGCCCGCGCCGCCGTCGACATCGCCCTGCACGATCTGGTCGGCAAGGCGCTCGACCGGCCGCTCTGGCAGCTCTGGGGCCTCGATCCCCGCCGCGGGCCCCTGACCAGCTACACCATCGGCCTCGACGAGCCCGAGCGCATGGCGGCGAAAGCGCGCGCCGCGGCCGACTTCCCGATCATCAAGATCAAAGTGGGCACGGGGCGCGACGCCGAGCGGGTGCGGGCGGTTCGGGACGCCGTTCCGGAGGCCCAGCTCGTCGTCGACGCCAACGGGGCCTGGACGCCGCCGCAGGCGGTACGCACTATCCGCGAGCTGGCCCCGTTCGGCCTCGGGTTCGTCGAGCAGCCCGTCCCCGGGGGCGATCTGGAAGGGCTGCGCTACGTGCGCGAGCGCAGCGACGTGCCCCTGATCGCCGACGAATCCTGCGTCACCGCGGACGACGTCCCCCGGCTGGCCGGCCGCGTCGACGGCGTGAACGTCAAGCTGATGAAGTGCGGTGGCCTCCGCGCGGCGCGGCGCGTGATCGAGGTCGCCCGCGCCCACCGCCTGACCGTGATGTGCGGCTGCCTGATCGAGTCCTCCCTCTCCATCTCCGCGGCGAGCCACCTGCTCCCCCTGCTGGACTTCGCCGACCTGGACGGCAACCTGCTGCTGGCGAGCGACCCCTTCCGGGGGGTGACGTGCGCGGCGGGACGCCTCACCCTGCCCACCGGCCCGGGACTCGGCGTCGTCCCCCGCTAACCC
>DATLLM010000006.1:0-3110 GCA_035537855.1 Chloroflexota bacterium
TCTCCCTTCGGGCGCATCCTATACCGCCCCCCCGGTCCGTGCCGCATTCCCGGCGGCGCCCGCCCCCGGGCGGGGGCCGCCGCCCGGACGGGGTCAGTCCAGGGAGTAGGTGGTGTACTCCCCGGCGCAGGGGTTGCCCCGGGTGACGTGCAGCCGCCCGGCGTCCGGCTCGGCGATGATCGAGGCGATCGTCTTCATCGGACGCTGCGGCTCGTGGCGGCAGATCGCCCCGGCCGGCCCCTCCGGGCCGCTGTGGTCGCGCAGGCAGCGCTTGACCGTCTCCAGGGTGATCCGGCCGTGCTCGGCGAGCAGCAGCGCGCGCATCCGCTCGCTGCGAGAGGGGGAGTCGGGCAGGCTGTCCAGCAGTCGCTCCTGGGGGGAGAAGCGGTCGCTGCGGAAGTGGTTGGTGTGCACCACCACGTCCCGCTCCGCCTCGAGCACCTCGTAGCCGTCCGGGGTGGACTCCACGTCCACCGGGCGGCCGGTGCGGTCGGCCAGGACGTAGTTGCCGCAGGAGGCGAGGCGGGCCCGGTCGAAGACCTCGAGGCAGCCGGCGAGCGAGTCCTGCTCCAGCAGCACCCGCTTCAGCGGGTAGTGGGGCAGGCCGTGGCGCCAGACGCCGTTGGCCAGGGCGTTCTGGGAGTGGGCGATCCCGGCCCCGTTCAGCCCCGGGTAGCCGACCAGCCCGCCGAACGTGGCCATCAGCGCCGGCGGCCCCTTGTCCGGGCGCACCTTCAAGACCACCCCGAAGGGCTCCATGTCCGGGGCCTGGTCCTGGTTCTGGCCCAGCAGGACGTCGCCCGCGGCGGTCGCCCCCCGGCCGACGGCGAAGGCGGTGCAGCCCTCGTTCCCGGCGCTCCCGGCGCTCCCGGCGCTCCCGGCGCTCCCGGCGCTCCCGGCGCTCCCGGCGCCGCCCAGGGTGACCCCGGCCACCTCGGCGCGGACGTTCACCAGCAGGGCGGTGGCGAAGGGCACGCCGGCGCCCTCGGCGATGCCCCGAATCTCCTCCACCAGGTGGGGGGCGAAGGCCTCGATCGCCGGCAAGAAGGTCAGCGCCCGGTCGGCGAGCGACCCCGGGTCCGGCCCGGCGCTCAGGCTGACCGCGCGCAGCCCGGCCTCGGCGCCCAGCACGCGGCGCAGGGCCTCGGGGTAACCCCTGACCTGCTCGCGGCAGGCCTCGCCGAGCTGGCGCCCGCGCTCCCGCGGCGCGCCACGCACCTCGACGAAGGGGAAGACGGCGCCGGCGGCGGCGGTCACGCCGCGTCCCGGTGGGGGACGTCGCGGCCCTCTTCGAGGTCCTCGGCGTCCACGTGGGTGGTGACGTCCGTGCGGTCGCCGAAGCCCAGCCGCTCCAGATTCGCCCGGAAGCGGGCCCGACCCTCGTCGTTCTGGGGGCCGGCGCCGAGCACGCCCTCGTTGTACTGCGTGATCTCGTCCGCCGACGGCTGCTTCGAGCCGTGCTCCTGGAGCCAGCGCAGGACGCCCTCGTCGCCGGGGCTCTGCCGCACGGCCTCCGAGAAGTCCTCGGCGCTGACGCCGTACAGGTTGAACAGGCGCGAGGAGAGCCCGCCCGTGGCGTTGTACTCGCCGGCCGTCCCGGCCAGGTGGGCGCGCATCTTGTCGATCGTACGGGGCAGGAAGACGACGCCGCCGAGCGTCTCCCGTCCGCTGCGGGGGTACGATCCTGCCCTGGTGAAGTCGTAGTCCATCGCGTGCATCCCTTCCTGGCGCTTCCGGGCGCTTGCCGTGCCCGCGGTTATAGACCCGGCGGGGGGCGGCATTCAAGTCCGGCGCCGCCCGAGGGCCCGATGGCCCGAGGGCCCGAGGGCCGGCGCGGTCGTGCAGTATGATCCGCCCGGATGAGCGAAGCAGGAACGCCGGGCGCCTCGGCCACCCGGCCCTACCGGGTCGCCTGCATCGGGGCGGCGCGCATGGCCAGCTGGTTCGACGACGTCCAGCGGGAGCGGGCGGCGTCGGACGGGGGCCGCAGCCTGGAGTGGGTGCCGGGAGCGATCGCCCCGCTGTGCCGGGCGATCGAGCGGGCGGAGCTGGTCGCCGTCTGCGACCTCAAGCCGGACCTGGTGGAGCAGATGCGCCAGCGCTGGGACGTCCCCGCCGGCTACACGGACTGGCGGGAGATGGTGGCGCGCGAGCGGCCGGACGTAGTGGCCATCGTCACCGCCTACGGCAGCATCCACGCCACCCTCGGGGCCGAGGTGGCCGAGACCGGCCTGGTCAGGGGGATCTACTGCGAGAAGCCGATCGCCACGTCGATGGCCGAGGCCGACCGCATCGTGGCCGCCTGCCGGGCCAACGGGGTGGCTTATACCTGCGCCCACGTCGCCCGCTGGAACGCCCGCTACCGGCAGGTCTGCGACTGGATCGCCGCCGGGGAGATCGGCGAGGTGCGGGCGGTGACGGTGAGCGCGATGGGCACCCTGCTGCACTCCGGCACGCACCAGACGGACGCCATGGCGGGCTTCGCCGGGGACGTCGACCCGGAGTGGGCCTCGGGGGCGGTCGAGGTGCCGGCGGGGCTGCCGCAGGCGGAGTGGCCCCTGCAGGACCCGCCGGGCGGGGGCCACATCCGGCTGCGCAACGGCGTCGACCTGCTGATGGAGGCCCGCTCCCCCGGCCCGCGCACGTACCAGATCTCGGGCAGCGAGGGGAAGATCCACATCTGGAACGACCTGCAGCAGATCCAGCTCTGGAAGCGAATCCCCGGGCGCGGCCGGGCCGAGCTCGCCCCCGGGCCGCTGCTGTCGCCGCCCCAGGAGCGCAGCTACGCCCAGACCCAGCTGGAGGAGCTGCTGGACGTGCTCGATCGGGACGGGAAGGGCCAGATCGGCTGCGACGCGGTGCGGGCGGCGCGGGCGCTGGAGATGGTGCTCGGCCTGCACCTCTCCCACCGCGCCGGCGGCGCCCGGGTGCCCTTCCCGCTCGCCGGCCGCGCGTTCGGCGTGGACACCAAGTAGCACCAGGAGGGACACCGGCAGGGCCACCGGCAGCAGCGCGCCCGCGGCGCGGGACCGCGCCGCCACCACGAAGCGGCAGAGAGGGGGCCATCGTGACGACGTCCACGGCCGACAGACAGGGCGGCGGGGGTGGGG
>DATLLM010000007.1:0-4933 GCA_035537855.1 Chloroflexota bacterium
CGTCACGGCCAGCTTGACCCGCGCCGCCGGCGGGGGCCGTACCGAGGGCGCGGGTCAAGCTGGCCGAGACGCCTTCCGAGTGGGCGGGGGCGGTGGCCGTGCGCCTGGCGATCTTCGTCGACGCCCAGGGCGTGCCCCTGACGGCGGAGATGGACGAGCACGACCGCAGCGCCGTCCACGCCATCGCCATCCTCTCCGTGCCCGGCCCGGACGGCGGCGCGCTGCGCCCGATCGAGGGGGAGATCGCGCCCGAGGTCGCCCGCGGGCTGGCCCCGGCGCGCGAGGGCACCGCCGTGCGCGCGGCCGCTCAGGCGGGGAAGTACCTGCCGCTGAGTCTCTCCGGGGCGCGCTCCAGCGCCAAGGATGCGGTCACCCTGGCCCCGGTGGTGGGCACGGGGCGCCTGCTGCGCGCCGCCGGAGGGGTGGCCCGGATCGGGCGCATCGCCGTGCTGCCGGAGTGGCGCGAGCAGGGCATCGGCTCGCGCATCCTGCGCCTGCTCGAAGAGGCGGCGCTCGCCCGGGGGGCGCAGCAGGTGCTGCTGCACGCCCAGGTGCAGGTGCGCGAGTTCTACGAGCGGCGGGGCTACACGGCCCCCGATCCGACCCGGGAGTTCCTCGAAGACAACATCCGCCACGTGCGGATGATCAGGCCGCTTTCGCCGGATATGTAGGTGGCGGAACCGGGTGCTCCCGCGGCGCACCCGATTCCGGCTAGAATCGGGACCGAACGGGGATGAGCACCGCGTCCGCGACGCCGCACCGCCGGGGGTGGAGGTGGCCGATAGTGGGCCGGGTGCGCCGGGCGAGTCGGTCTGGCCGGGGGTGGGAGTGGCCCCGGCTGTGGCGGATGGGCCTGCGGGCGCGCCTGACCGTCTTCTCGGTGCTGCTGGTGCTGGTCGCCGCGGGGGGCTCGGCGTGGGCCGGGTGGCAGATCGTCGAGGGCCTGCTGCAGCAGGAGGCGACCGACCGCCTGGACGTGGCCACCCGGACGTTCAACTCCCTCTACCACCAGCGCGTCGCCGACGCCGAGATCGTCACCCGCCAGCTCAGCGACCGCACGTTTCTGGCGCAGCAGATCCTGCGCCGGAACGGGGAGGCGCTGACGGCCCTGATCGAGCCGATCCACACCCTGCGGCCCTTCTACAGCATCGCCGTCGCCGATCCGGACGGCAACGTGCTGGCCAAGATCGTGCCGCCCAACCGGATGGACCCCGGGCCGAACCTGCTCGATTCCCCCGGGGTCGCCGCCGCGCTCGACCTGGACGCGGCGCTGCCGGTGCTGGTGCGCCGCCAGGACTGCCAGATGGTGGTGGCCGTGACGGTGCCGGTGAAGACCACCACCGGGACGGTGGTTGGCCTGATGCACCTGCGCTTTCCCCTGGACGACGAGTTCGCGCGGCAGGTCAAGGACGACACCAACCTCGACCTGAACCTGTACTGCGGGGACATGCTCGTGGCCTCGACGCTCCCCGGCCAGGCGGCCCTGCTCGGCACGCGGGCGGACCCGGACGTGGTGCAGCGCGTCCTGGAGGAGGGGACGGACTGGGAGCAGAACGTGCGCACCGGCGACCTCAGCTACCGCGCCCGCTACGTGCCCCTGCTGGACGTCGAGGGCAAGCCGGTGGCCATGTACGCCGTCCACATCCCCGTGCAGACGCTGCGCGACGCGCGCCTCTCCATCCTGCGCTACTACCTGCCGGTGATGGCCTGTATCGCCCTGCTGGCGGTGGCCCTCGGCTACCTCGGCTCCATCCTGCTCGCCCGGCCCCTGCGCCGGCTGACGGCCGCCGCCGCCCGGATCGGGGGGGGCGATCTGGAGTCCCCCGTGCCGGTGGCGGGAGAGGACGAGGTGGGGCAGCTCGCGGCCCGGATGGAGGAGATGCGCCGCAGCCTCTACCAGACGTACAGCCAGCTGCGCCAGCTCAACCAGCTCAAGGACGAGTACCTGTTCTCCGTCGCCCACGAGGTGCGTACCCCCCTGGCCTCGCTCGTCGCCTCGGTCGAGATCCTGGCCGGGGACTACGCGCGCATGGCCCCCGCCGAGCGCGAGGCCACCATCCGGCGCATCGAGCGCGGGGCGGTGCGGTTGCAGACGCTGGTGGAGAACGTGCTGGACGCCGGCAGCATCCGCGCCGGGCGATTCACCATCCACCCCAACCCGGCGGACCTGAGCGTGGTGCTGGACGGCGTGGTGACCACGCTGCAGCCCCTGCTCGAGGAGAAGCGCCAGCACCTGGAGGCCGACCTGCCGGTGCCCCTGCCGGCGGTGCTGGCGGACGAGCGGCGGATCACCCAGGTGTTCGCCAACCTGATCTCCAACGCCTCGAAGTACGGTCCGGACGGCGACCGGATCGTGGTGGCGGCGCGCGTCCGGGAGAGCGACGTGCTGGTGAAGGTCTCCGACCACGGGCCGGGGATTCCCCTGCCGGAGCAGGGCGAGCTCTTCGAGCGCTACTTCCGCTCCGCCTCGTCGGCGCGCACCTCCCCGGGGACGGGGCTCGGCCTGGCCATCTCCAAGGCCATCGTCGAGGCCCACGGCGGGGCGGTCGGGCTGGAGAGCGATCCGCGGCTGGGGACGACCGTCTGGTTCACCCTGCCGCTGGCGAGTCTGCCCGAGCGACACGAGGAGCGGCAGCCGGTCGCGGTCGGCTAGAGTCTTCAGCGGTATGGCCGTCCTGCTCGCCGACGACGACCGCGACCTGATCGACGTCTTGATGTACATCCTGCGCCGGGAGGGCTACGAGGTCATCGCCGCCTACGACGGCGAGCAGGCCTGGGCCCGCTTCCAGAGCGACCTGCCCGAGCTGGTGGTGCTGGACGCCAACATGCCCGGGCTGGACGGGATGGAGGTCTGCCGGCGCATCCGGGAGATCGCCATCACCCCGGTGATCATGCTCACCGCCCGGACGGACGAGGCGGACATCGTGCAGGCCCTGGGCCTGGGCGCCGACGACTACATCACCAAGCCGTTCTCGCCCCGGCAGCTGGTGGCCCGGGTCAAAGCCGTCCTGCGCCGGGCGCAGGCGTTCGCCGCCAACGGCAGCGGCGGCGGCGAGGAGCTGCGCGCCGGCGAGCTGACCCTCGACCTGCGCACGCGCAGCCTCAAGCGCAACGAGGACGACATCCGGCTCACCCCGCTGGAGTTCAAGATCCTGCACTACCTGATGCTGAACAAGGGCCGCGTGTTGACCAACAGCGCCATCGTGGAGCACGTCTGGGGCTTCTCCGGGACGGGGAACGAGGACCTGGTCAAGGTCCACGTGCATCGCCTGCGGCAGAAGCTGGAGAAGGACCCGCACAACCCCGATTACGTCAAGACCGTGCTCGGAGTCGGCTACGTCCTGAACCAATCCTGAATCGGGTCCGGTTCCGTACGCCCCACAACACCGTGTCCGACTCGTTCCGGTCACCGCGCCGCCGTCTGCTCGAAGCCGTCACACCCGGCGCCCGGCTCACCGCCTGGCTGCACGACGCGCGCGAGCGGGGGGTGGTCTCCGTGTACTGGAACGCGGCCCGCATCCCGCTCGAAGTGGCCCTCGTCCGCGCCGGCCGGCTGCCGGCGGACGCCGCCGTCGACCTGCTGGACGGCCGGGTGCTCGTGGTCGAGCCCCTGCCCGTGCGGCGCCCCACTCCGTAGCCGCCGGCCGCGCCGGCCGCGCCGCTGACCCGCTCGGGCCACCCCGACCGCGGCCGCGGCCGCGCCCGCTATCCTCATGCGGCCTATGCCGCAAGAGCGACAGCGGCTCGACCGAATCAGCCCGTCGGATGCGCCGAACGCCCGTTCGGTCTGGCTCGCCGCCGCGCTCGGCGCCTGTCTGATCGGCGGTGCGCACCTGCTGCGACCGCTGCGCCCGGCGGAGGGCGAGGCGGCCGCCGGCCCTCCCGCCGTCGAGCTGATCCAACCCCTGACCGCGGCGGCGGCGCTGACGGACCCGGACGCCGAGCCGGTGGCGCACGCCCCGGTCGCGGAAGACGCCGCGGCGCCGCTCCCGGCGGACGCGGGCGCAGACGCCGCGCCGCCGGCCGAAGGGGAAAGTGGGGGCGGCGCCGGCGGGACGGCGGCGGACGCCCCGCCGGCGCCGGCCACGCCGACGCCGAACGCCCGCCTGCTGCGCCCGCAGCGCGAGTACCCCGTTCCGGTCCCCCGGCCGGGCACGCCCTGGCCGTTCTCGGCCAGCGTCTACCGCTGGCAGCCACTGGTGCAGGAGGCCCTGACCGACCTGCGCCGGCAGCGCCCGATCGAGCAGACCGTCTCGGTCGAGCTCGTCCTCTCCGTCATCGCCGCCGAGTCCGGGGGCGATCCCCTCGCGGTGAGCTCCGCCGACGCCTGCGGGCTGATGCAGCTCCTGCCCTCCACCTTCCGCGACCTGATGGGCGAAGGGGACGTCTTCGATCCGCAGCTGAACGTCCGGGCCGGGATTCTCTACCTGAGCCGGGCCCTGACTCAGCACCAGGGCGAGCTGGACTGGGCGCTGGTGGCGTACAACGCCGGCCCGAGCTACGCCGTCCGGCAGCGCCAGGGAGACGGCCAGGTCTACGCCGTCTCCCTGGCCTACGTGACCAAGGTCTACGACTTGCTCGAGCGCTCCCTCGCCCTGCGCGACGTCGCCCCGACACCTCCACCGCTGACCTTCGTGCGCACCACGGCCACGCCGACGGCCACGGCGACCGAGACGCCAACCGAGACCCCGACCGCGACCGCCACCGCGACGGTGACCGCGAACGCCACGGCGACCGCGGCCGGTTCACCGGCCGCGGCCCCGACCGCGGCCCCGGCCGGCACCGCCACCGCGACGGCCACGGCGACCGGTACCGCCACCGCGACCGGCACCGCGACGGCCACGGCGACCGGTACCGCCTCACCGGCCGCGGCCGGCACCGTACCGGGTGGGACGCCGGCAACGGCCGGCACGCCGGCCGCGCCCCCGCCGCC
>DATLLM010000008.1:0-2823 GCA_035537855.1 Chloroflexota bacterium
GGGCAAGGGCGCCGAGCCTGCCCCTGGCCCCGCCCGCCGAGGTCGGCCAGCACGTCGTCGCGCAGGCGGCCGTGGGCATCCACCCCGGCGGCGTTCAGCCGGTGGTACTCCAGCGGCGGCTTGTCGTTCGCGTTGACCCAGGCGAAGGAGCGGGCGGAGGTGCCCCGGCCGGGCGCCGCCGCGTCGAGCACCGTCACCCGGGCGCCGGAGCGGGCCAGACGGTAGGCCACGTTGGCCCCGACCATTCCGGCCCCGGCGACGACGACGTCAGGCAGCGCGGCGCGCATCGATTGACCTCACGCCACGTGATGATAGTTGAGGCCGGTCCCGCCGGCGACCGCCGCGCCGGCTGGCCCGGGCGCCCGGACCACGGGCGGGGGCCGTGGAACGTGGACCCTCCGCCCGGCGCCGGTATAGACTGGGCGCTCGGGGAGGTACCGCATCATGCGCCAGGGGACGACCCGCCGGGGACTCTTCCGCAGCGGGAGCGCGCTCGGAGCGGCGACGCTGACGGCGGCGCTCGCCGCCTGCGCGCCGAGGCAGTCGCCGGCGCAGCCGCCGGCGCCAGCGCGCCCCCAGGGCAAGGTCTACCACATGAGCCGGGCCGACCCCTACATCCACGACCTGTTCAAGGAGCAGGCCCGGGCGTTCACGGCCGAACACCCGGACGTCCAGGTGGAGATCGACCACCAGGAGCAGGCCGCCTGGCTGGAGAAGTTCAAGACGATGGTGGCCAGCGGGTCGCCGCTGGACACGGCGTTCGCCAACGACAGCAACGACGTGCTCTTCGCCCGGGACGGGCTCGTCGCCGACCTCGACCCCAACCTCGCCCGGCAGAAGGACTTCAAGGAAGCGGATTTCGCCGAAGGCTCCTGGTTCGCCATGCGCTTCCAGGGCAAGCGCTTCGGCCTCCCCTGGGACAGCGGCGCCTACGGGCTGTTCTTCAATCTCGACCTGTTCGACGCGGCCGGCGTCCCGTACCTCGACCCCAAGAAGCGCCTCACCTGGGACGAGCTCCTGGGAATCGCCCGCCGGCTGACCCTGGACGGCAACGGCCGGCACCCCAACGAGGGGGGCTTCGATCCCGCCGGCGTCCGCCAGTACGGCTTCGCCACCAGCCTCACCTTCGGGCTGGCCAACTTCGTCTTCGCCAACGGCGGGGAGATGCTGACCGCGGAGGGCAAAGTGGGGCTGGAGCAGCCCCAGGCGATCGAAGCGATCCAGTTCCTCGCCGACCTGCGCTCGCGGCACTACGTCTGGAGCGCCCCGCAGTTCGCGCCGCCGCAGCCCATCGGCTTCCGCACGAACAACCTGGCGATCGACCACAACGGGGCCTGGAACCTGGGGCGCTACGCCCAGGACGTGCAGCGGGTGGGGATCGCGCCGGCGCCGTTCAAGCGCACGGCCGCGTCCGGTGGGCACTACTCCCCGCTGGTGCTGACCCGGCACGCCCAGAACCGGGACGCCGCCTGGGCCTGGATGTACTTCGCCTGCCTCTCCGAGAAGGGTCAGGGCATGCTCTCGGACGCCGGGCAGATGCAGCCGAACCGCCTCTCGCTCGCCCAGCGCTTCGTCAACGCCCCGGGCGGCAAGGTGGAGGGCAAGTACCGCCAGGTCCTGATCGACGAGATGTCCGGCGGCGCCCTGCGCGTGCCGGGGGACCGGGTGGGCACTTACTGGGGCGGCTACCCCGGGTGGGGCCCGGTGCTGACGCCCCTGCTGACCCCGGTCTGGCGCGGCGAGGTCTCCGCGGCCCAGGCCATGCCGGAGATCCGCCGCCTGACCGAGCAGTACCTCCAGACGGGGCAACCGCCGGTGATCAACCAGCCCTGACCGGCGGCGCCCGGCGCCCTACTCGTCGAGGCCGAGCGACTCGAACCGCCAGCCGTCGAGCGGCGTGAGCCCGGCCACCGGCACGAGCGCGCGGGCGCCGAACGGCGCCTCGACCACGCTGTCCAGGCGCAGCTCCCCGGAGCGGATGTCCAGGGTGGGGTAGCCGCCCGGCGCCGGGCGGTAGAGGTCGCCGTGGTCGCGCAGGGTGGTCGCCTGGACGTCCGGCGGGAGCATCGCCAGTCCGGGAAAGTAGTGGTGCCCGTTGCGCTCGACGTGGGTCAGACCGAGCGTGGCCACCGCCGCCAGATCCTGCAGCAGGGCGATGGGCCCGACGTTGGCCAGGTCCTCGGCGCTGAACAGGTACGCCCGCCCGGGCGCCCGCCGCCGCCGGTGTTCGAGCAAGCAGGCGTTGGCCACGCCCCGGAAGACGCCCTTGCAGTTCTTGAACGTCGAGCCGGCGAAGCCCAGCTCGAGCGCCAGCGGCAGGCTCTCCACGGCCGCGTCCGACTCGTCGATCACGATCGGCGGCGCCCCCGGCCACGCCCGCAGGGCCGCGCCCGCGGCCGGCGAGAGACAGACGTCCCGGTGCAGCGGCTGCTCGACGAACAGCAGCCGGGCCAGAAACGCCTCCAGGTCCGGTGCGGCGCTGAGCGCCGCCCACAGGGCGCGGAAGTCCGCCAGGTCGTGGTACTGCTCGTTCCCGTCCAGGGTGAAGGCGTACTCCTCCCCGGCGTTCGCCGCCAGCACCCGCGCCAGGCGCCGCAGCCGGTCGACGTCCCGCGGCGCATCGCCGAAGAGCTTGACCTTGAAGTGGGTCAGCCCGTAGCCGCGGATGCAGGCCTCGAGCGACTGGGGCAGCCCGTCCTCCACCCGCTCGTCGGCCGGGATCTCGCCGTCTTCGAGGTAATCTGCCAGCCCAACGGTGTGCCGCACGGCGATCCGCCGGCGGGGCTGCTCCGGGAGCAGGCCGGCCGCCGGCTGCCCCCTCAG
>DATLLM010000009.1:0-3936 GCA_035537855.1 Chloroflexota bacterium
CTCGCCCGGCGGGGCGCGGCCGTGCGCGCGGCCGCGCCCCGCCGGGCGAGGAGGACGTCGCCGGCGAAGAAGGTCAGCGCGCCGGCCGCGATCCCCGCCGCCACGGCGCCGTGGCCCCCGGCCGTGCGGAAGGCCTCGGCCACCAGCTCGTAGGCCACCGCGCTGATCAGCACCCCGGCGCCGAAGGCCATCACCCGGCCCACCGTCCGCGGCCGGGGGGGCGCAACGAACGTGAGCAGCGCGCCGAGCACGAGGGCGAGTCCGCCGACCAGCCCCCAGAACGCCGCCTCCAGCACCGCCGTCGCGCCTCCTCCCCGCCGGGCGGCTAGTCGCGGGCCAGGGTCGCGGCGAGCTCGCGCTCGGCGTCGACGTACTGGTCGTCGGCGAGGTCGAAGACGACCTGGACGATCTCGCCGCCCGTGAACGGGAACGGGGGCGGGTAGGCCCGGCTGACGGCGTCGCCGCCGTCGTAGCCGATGCACAGCCCCTCGCCGCAGAGAGAGAACTGGACGGCCATGACCCGCATCGGGCCGGTGGCGACGGCCTGGTCGTCGACGTAGAGCGTGGTCGTGCCGGTCGGCTGGTGCTCCGCGTCCACCGCCTCCTTGGCGAAGGCCACGCCGAAGACGTGGCGGCCCGGCGCCGGGACGTCGGCCGTCCACGTCTGCTCCGCCCCGATGCCCAGGAAGTTGTAGACGTAGTGCAGCTTCCGGTCCTTGAGGAACAGGGCGTGCCCGCCGAAGCGCGAGCCCTGGGCGAAGAGCACGCCCTGGGCGTCCGAAGCGGCGAGCTCCACCTCGGCGAGGACCTTGAACGACCCGACGTGGGTGTTGGCGGCCGAGTGCTCGGGCACCGGCGAGGTGCCGGGGTAGTAGACGTAGCGCCCGCTCTTGGGCGTGCGGACGTGGTACTGCCGGGCGAAGAACTCGAGCAACCCCTCACCGCTCATGGGGTAGCTGTTGAGGGGCAGGACGTTGTACTTGCCCGCCTCGGCGTACCACAGCGCCTTCAGCACCTCCACCTTCTCGGGGTGCTCGGCGGCGAGGTCGTGGGCCTCGGCCCGGTCGGCATCGGTGTGGAAAAGCTGCCAGGTGTCGCCCTCGAACGCGCCGCTCCCGCTCAGCGGGCCGTGCACGGTCACGGCTTTCCACCCCTCGTGCCACAGCCCGCGGCTGCCGAGCATCTCGTAGTACTGCGTCACCTTGCGGGTGGGCCCCGCGGGCGTGGCGTCGAAGCTGTACCGCATCGACACCCCCGGCAGTGGCGTCTGCGCGGCGCCGTTGACGACGGCCGGCATCGCCACCCCGCAGCACTCCAGGATCGTGGGCACGACGTCCGTGCAGTGGTGGTACTGGTGGCGCACCTCGCCGCGGGCCTTCATGCCGGCGGGCCAGGAGATCACCAGCGGGTCGGCGATGCCGCCCTGGTACGTGTAGCGCTTGAACATCCGGTAGGGGGTGGAGAACGCCGCCGCCCACCCGGTGGGGTAGTGGTTGTAGGTGGCCGGGCTCCCCAGCTGCTCGAGGAGGGGGAGATTGTCCTCCATCTTGTCCGGATAGGAGTTGAAGAACTTGCCCTCGTTGACCGACCCGTTGGGGCTGCCCTCACCGGAGGCCCCGTTGTCGGCGCAGTAGAGGATGAGCGTGTTCTCCAGCTGGCCGGACCGCTCCAGGTAGTCGACGATGCGCCCCACCTGGGCGTCGGTGTACTCGGAGAAGCCGGCGTAGACTTCGGCCATGCGCCGGAACAGGGCCTTCTCCTCTTCGGCGAGGGAGTCCCAGGGGCGGACCAGGTCGCCCGGCGCGAACGTGCCCTCCGGCATCGGGTTGAGCGGGGTCAGCTCCGTGCCCTCGGGCAGGATGCCCTTGGCGATCATGCGGGGCAGCACCCACTCCCGGTAGGCCTCGTAGCCGTCGTCGAAGACACCCTTGTACTTGTCGATGTATTCCTGGGGGCAGTGGTGCGGGGCGTGGTTCGCCCCGGGGCAGAACCACAAGTACCAGGGCTTATCCGGCTCGGACTGCTTGCTGTCCCGGATGAAGGCGAGCGCCTTGTCCGCCAGGTCCTTTGAAAGGTGGTAGCCCTCCTCGGGGCCGTAGGGCTGGTCGATGTAGTGGTTGTCCTCGGCCAGGTCGGGGTACCACTGGTTGGTCTCCCCGCCGATGAAGCCGTAGAAGCGGTCGTAGCCCATGCCCAAGGGCCACTCCTTCTTGGAGGCGCCCATCGTCCAGGCGTCCACCGGGACGTTGTGGTTCTTGCCCACCCAGAAGGTGCTCCACCCCGCGTCCCGCAGCACGTGGGCCATCGGGGCGTTCTCCGGCGGGATGTGCGAGCTGTACCCCGGGAACCCGGTCGCCGTCTCGGAGATCGAGGCGAAGCCGTTCTGGTGGTGATTCCGGCCCGTCAGGAAGCACGACCGCGTCGGCGAGCACAGCGCCGTGGTGTGCCACTGGGAGTAGATCAGCCCGTTGTCGGCCAGGCGCTGCAGCGTCGGCATCTGGATCCGGCCGCCGTAGGGCGACCACGCCGCCTGACCGGTGTCGTCGAAGAGGACGACCAGGACGTTCGGCGCCCCCGGCGGCGCCTTGGTCGGCAGGAAGGCGTCCCAATCCTCCGTGGATTCCTTGAGATCGAGGTTGATCGTCCCCTGAAACGGCCTGGTCACCAGTCCCCTCCTTCGGTCGGCGGCGGGCGCCGCCGGTGGGCGGTGATCGACGTACAGGTCCGGCGCGCCGGCGGCCGCGCCATCCTGACCGGCGCCGCACTCAGTGACTGCTCAGCGGCCGCGCCCGGCGGGAAGCGGTCCGGACGGCGCCGGCGCCCCCGTCGCCGGGGGGCGGCCGGCGTCTGCACCACCGACCCGGCGCGTCGGTTCCGGGTCTCGGGTACCGGGTGCGGACTGGTTCGCGCCGGGAGCTGCGCGCGTGGCGCCGATGACGAAATGTTCATGACACCCGGCCGGGGCCTGGCTTACTCTGGCGGCGCCGGCGGCCCGCCCGCGGCCGGCGCTGAGCGCACCGAACCGAAAGGAAGGCACCCCGATGGGGCCGCCCGCCGCCGACCTGCCACCGGTACCCGCCGCCGACCCCTCGGCCGGGCCCCGCTGGCCGGCCGCCCTCACGGCCGTGGCGGCGCTGCTCCTGGCCGGGTGGTCCCCCGGGCAGTTGAGTCGCCTGGCAGACCTGCGCGTCCGCATCCGCCGGGGGGACTACGCGGCCGACGGCGTCACCGGCCAGCGACGCCCCCCGGTGACGAACTCGTCATAACGGCCCTGGCCGCTCCGGCGCGGGTAGGCGTATCGGTCCTCCCCCCAGGGGCGTAGAGGGGAGCCGGGCGGGGCTGCTATGCTTGCCGCGTCCCCGGCCGGCAGGGTGCTCGACGCCGTGAGGGAGTGGCCTCCCGCCCAATAGGGCTCGCGGGGGGCACCGTCGCCGTCCCGGCGGCCGACTCGCAGGTTGGGGCGCCACCTCTCGGGCTCCGCGCGCCGGAGCCTGCGCGCCGACCCCGCTCCCTGGCCCGCGACGACGCCAGCCCAGCGTCCGCGCGCCAGGAGTCCGCCTCATGGCCCTCGAAAGCCTCCCCGCCGCCGCGCCCCGCCCCCGCGTCGTCGTCAGCAACCACGAACCGGCCTTCCTGGGTCTGCTGCAGGCGCTGCTCCAGGAGGAGGGCTACGAGGTCCTCGTCCCGCCCGAGCTGGACGACCCCTACCCCTTCATCAAGGCGCAGCGGCCGGCCGCGGTCGTCCTCGACGCCCCCTTCCGCCAGGAGACGGCCATCCTGGCCGTGCTGGACCTCCTGCGCCTCGATCCGGCGACGGCACGGCTGCCGGTCGTGGTGTGCAGCACGGCCCCGCGGGACCTCGGCGGCCTCGACGGCCGCGAGGGGGAGGGGCTCTACCTGCTGGCCAAGCCCTTCGACCTCGACCGGCTCCTGGCC
>DATLLM010000010.1:0-2796 GCA_035537855.1 Chloroflexota bacterium
GGGCAAGGGCGAGGAGGGCGAGGCCGCCGCCCGGGCCCTGCTCACGCGAAAGGGCCTGGGCGAGCTCCTGCCTCCCGGCGTGATCCCTGACGCCACGGCAGCGGACGAGGGCCTCCTAGGGGCGGCCACGCGCGCCACCGACCCCTTCCTGGCCCGGGGCGCCCTCACCGGCGGCGAGCGGGCCTTCGATATCGGCGCAGGCACCGCCGGCGGGGTGCTGGGCGCGGCCACCGCGGACGAGGACGCGACGTGGCAGGAGCGGGCGGGCCGGGGGGTGCTGGGCGCCTCCCTCGGCGCGCTCGCCGGGGCCAACGCCCGGCAGCTGGGGCGCCTCGCCGGCCGGGGACTGGACGGGGACGTACTGGGCGCGGCGGCGGGCCGGGCGCCGGCAGCGGAGGGGGGCACCCTCGGCCGCGCCGGGCGGGTGGCCTCCGACGTCTCGCAGGCCTTGGGCAGCATCCCGCTGCTCTCGGTGCCGGGGCTCGCCGCCAACTTCTCCGGCGGGGCGCTGCGCACCATCGAGCGCGTCCTGGGCGAGGGCGTGCTCAGCCCCCTCGACGCGCTCACCGACGTGGGGAAGGTCTTCGCGGAGATCCCCGGCGCCGCCCGGCGCTTCCCGGAGGCCGTCCGGCGGGGGCCCACCGCCGACGCGCCCGGAGTGAGCGGCCCGTCGGTGGACCCCGCCGACCTGTTTGCCCGCTCGGGGCGCGTCCCGTTCGTGGCCACCCTCGGTACCCGCCTGAACGCGGCCACCGACCAGTTCTGGCGCGACCTGAACGAGGCCGGGGCCCTGGGGGTGGCCGAACGCCGGGGGCTCTCCTCGGAGCAGGCCGCCGAGCACGTCGCCCGGGCGGGTGACTTCGCCACGTTCGGGGGGCCGAACAGCCCCATCGCGCGGGGCCTCACCTCGGCACGAGCGAAGCTGAACGACCCGAACGCCACCCCGGCGGAGAAGGCCACCGGCTTTGCGGTGCAGGCCTTTGCGCCCTACGTGATGATGCCCGAGCGGCTCCTGCGCGCCGCGTTTGAGACGGTGGTACCGGTGGCCCACGCGCCAGCCCTGGTGCAGGCCATCCGCCGGGGGGACACGGAGGCCGTCAAGGAGGGCATCGGGCGGATGGCCGTGTCCACCGCGGCGCTCAAGACCCTGTGGGAGGCGGCGGCGCAGGGCACGCTCACCGGGCCGGCGCCCTCCGACCAGAAAGAGCGTCTGCGCCGGGAGGCGCTGGGTGCGGAGTGGGAGACGTTCGAGCTCCCCGGTGGGATGCGCGTCCCCCTGCGCTTCTTCGGTGCCTTCGGGCAGTCGGCGTCCGCCATCGCGCAGATCCAGGACGCCATCGCCAGCGGGCAGGCCAAGGGCGACGACCTCCCCAAGCACCTGGGGACGATCGCCAACGAGACCCTGAAGTGGACGCTGGATGAGAGCTACGCCCGGGACTTCGGGCGCTTCCTCCGCGACGTGCAGTCCGGGCGGGGGGCGCAGTCCATCGCCGGCACCGTCGGCGCGGCCCCGGGTCGGCTGGTGGCTCCCATCGCGGGGATCGCTTCCGCTGCCGACCCGTATGAGCGGGAGACCCGCGAGACGCCCCTGGGCGGCGTGGTCGGCCAGGTGGCCTCCCGCTCCGGCCTGCGGGCCGTCCTGCCGGAGCGCATCGACCCTACCACGGGTGAGGCGCAGCGCCGGTCCGGCAACGTCCTCACCCGCTACCTGGGCTCGGCACGGGGCGCCGAAGAGACGCCCGAGAACGCCGAGCTGGCCCGTCACGGGCTCTCTCCGCGGGTGATCCAGGACGGGAAGTTCGCCGGCGAGCAGCAGAGCGTCGACGCCGTCCGGAAGCTGCGCCAGGCCTACGGCGCCGAGACGGGGCGCGCGGTTCGGGACCTCCAGAAGACCCCCGCCTACCAGAAGGCCACCGACCCGGAGAAGAAGAAGCTGCTTGAGAAGGCCCTGCGCGACGCCGACTTCGAGGCCGAGCTGCGGGTCGGGGACGCCGTGAAGCGGTCAGCGAAGGCGCAGGCCGCGTGGGAGTACAGCGCAACGGCGAAATACGCGGGAGCGCCGAAGGACGGGGACGCCAACGCCATCCGGCGCTACAACCGGAGCGTGTCGCAGGCCCGTGCCGCGAAGGCCGAGGCCCGCAAGACCGACCCGAAGAACCCGGACAAGGCCGAGGCCGCGTGGGCCAGGGCCAACCCGGAGGAGGCGAAGCTGGCCCGCCGGACCTCCGTGAGCGCGACGGTGCTGCGGAAGAAGAAGGCCGAGATCTACGGGAAGCACAAGGTTAGCCCGTGATTTGCGGCCACCCTGCGGAAGAAGACGGTGGGGAGCTACGGCGACTTGGGGGTGTCCTTGTGACGCTTCTGCGTCAGCCAGCGCCAGCCGGGCGGGGGCGGATAGTCCGCTTCGACGGCCCAGAACCAGAGCCACATGAGGTAGAGGAGGACGGTGACCCCGGCGACGGTTGCGATCATGCCCCCAGTATGGCTGCTCGCTGGCGCATCCCTGGTGACACCCGTCACACCCGCGGTTGAGGAGGGGTAGCGATGCCCGACTGGTGGGCAGCGGTCGGGGGCGCCCCGGCGGCGGCGACGCCGGCGTCCACGGGGGGCGGTTCGGAGGACGTCGGCGGCTACATCCGCAGCGCCGCGGCCGCCCGCGGTATCGACCCGGAGATCGCCATCAAGGTGGCCCAGAGCGAGGGCGGGCTGGTGCCCAACAAGACGGGCTCGTTCGCCACGGGCAAGTCCTTCTGGCCCTTCCAGCTCCACTACGGCGGGGCCGGGACGCCCTACGCC
>DATLLM010000011.1:0-13487 GCA_035537855.1 Chloroflexota bacterium
CTCCCCCGGGGGCCGCCGGGGGAGAGCGACGCGGCGCCGTGTACCATCACGGTTGGGCCGGACCGCGCTGCCCGCGCTGCCCGACGTGGCCCTGAAGGGGAGCTCACTGCCGAGTATGGACGCGACCACCGCCCTCCGCCGGCGCCCGGACGCGGCGCCGGGCCCGCCGGCCGCCGGGCCGGAGGCGGGCCCGCTGCGGCGGCACCGCCTGGGCTACCCGCTGTTCGACGTGGACGTGCACACCTCGTTCCGGCGCAACAGCGACCTCGCCCCGTATCTGCCCGCGCGCTACCGGCAGCGCTTCCTCGAGGCGGGGGTCGGGGACAGTCCGGCCACGTTCTTCGGCACCGCCGGGGGCAACCGGGAGGACGCCAGGGCGCCGGACGGCAGCCCGCCGGGGACGAACGCCCGCTTCGTCGCCGAGCAGCTGCTCGACCCCTACGACATCGAGTACGCCGTCTGCACCGGGAACGGCATTCTGGGGCTGGGCACGATCCCGGACGGGGACTACGCGGCCGCGCTCGCCCGGGCCCACAACGACTGGACGATCAACGACTGGCTGCCGCGCGACCCCCGCTTCCTCGGCGCGATGGTGGTCGCCCAGCAGGACCCCGCCCAGGCGGCGGCCGAGATCGAGCGGGTCGGCGCCCACCCCCGCATCGTCGAGGTGGTGATGTCCAGTGGCAACGTGGCCCCCTTCGGGCAGCGCCGTTACGACCCGATGTACGGCGCCGCCGCGGCGCTCGGGCTGCCCGTGGCCATCCACCCCGGCACGGAAGGGCGCAGCATCACCACCCCGCCCACCACCGCCGGCTACCCGGCGCGGCGCGTGGAGTGGCACACCAACCTGGAGCTGAACTACATCGCCCACGCCGTCAGCTTCATCAGCGAGGGCGTGTTCGAGAAGTTCCCCGCCTTGAAGGTGATCCTCCTGGAGGGCGGCGTCTCCTGGGTGGCCCCCCTGCTCTGGCGCCTGGACGCGGAGTGGAAGCTGCTGCGCCAGGAGGTCCCGCATCTGCGCGAGGCGCCGAGCGAGTACTTCCGGCGCCACATCCGCCTGTCGAGCCAGCCGATCGAGGAGCCGCCCCGGGTGGAGGACCTGATCGCCACCTGGGAGCTGTCCGGCGCCGACCGGATCGTCCTCTTCTCCAGCGACTACCCGCACTGGGATTCGGACGATCCGTTCGCCGCCATCCCCCCGCGCTTCCCCGAGGACTGGAAGCGACGCATCTACCGCGACAACGCCCGGGAGCTGTTCGCCACCAAGCTGGCCGCGCTCGAGCGCGCCGCCCCGCCGGCCGCGGGATGAGGCCCGGACGGCGATGACGGCGGCGGCGAGCCTCGCAGCGGCGGCTCCCGGGGCCCGGGCGGCGACCGCGCCCCTGATCGACGGCGACGTGCGCGTCACCTGGCGCAGCGCCGCCGAGCTGTCCCCCTACCTCCCCCGGGTGTGGCACAACCGGCTGACCGCGGGGCGGGGCGAGCCCCGCATCCAGCCCGCCTTCTATCTGCCCTTCAAGGGGGCCCATCCGGACGCCGCCCCGGGGCCGGCCGGTCCGCCGGGGAGCGACCCGCAGACCGTGCTGCGGGACTGGCTCGACCCCCACGGCATCGCCTACGCCGTGGTCGGCCACGAGGAGATCCCGGTGATCTCCACCTGGGGCGACCTCGACTACCCGGTGGCCCTGGCCCGGGCGCACAACGAGTGGCTCGTCGAGCACTGGCTGGAGCGCGACCGGCGCTTCCTCGGCGCGATCGTCGTCGCCACCCAGGACCCCCGCGCGGCCGCCGCCGAGATCGACCGCGCCGGGGCGCACCCGCAGGTCGTCCAGGTGGTGCTGGCCGCCGGGACGCGGCAGGCCTACGGCGCGCCCGCCTTCCACCCCATCTACGAGGCGGCGGCGCGTCACGGGCTCCAGGTGGCGCTGCGCACCGGCACCGAGGGCCTGGGCACGAGCAATCCGCCCACCTCAGCCGGCTGGCCGACCTACGCCATCGAGTGGCGCGCCACCCAGGCCCAGAACCTGGCGGCCCACCTGGTCAGCCTCGTCACCGAGGGCGTCTTCGTCGCCCACCCCGACCTGCACGTCGTCCTCCTCGACGGCGGCGCCGCCTGGCTCCCCCCCCTGCTCTGGCGCCTGGACAAGAACTTCAAGTCGATGCGCGCCGAGTGCCCCTGGCTGACCGAGCTGCCCAGCCGGTACCTGCTGCGCAACGTACGCTTCGGCACCCACCGGCTGGAGCGCCCCGAAGGCGAAGGCGCCGCCGCCGGCCTGTGGACGTACCTGCGGGCGATGGACGGGGCCCGCACCCTGCTCTTCACCAGCGGCTACCCGTCCTGGGACCGCGAGCCGCCGGCGGACTGCTTCGCCCTGCAGACGGCCGCCCAGGACGCCCCCGGCACGGCGCGGCGGATCGGCTACGAGAACGCGGCCGGACTCTACGGCGCGAAGCTCGCCGGCGCGTCCGGTGGCGGCTGACCTCGTGGGGGCGCGGCCCGGGCCGGCCGCTCCCCCGCTCGATCGAGCGACGGCGTCGACCCTGGACGGCGCCTTCGAGCTGCTCGGCGACCTGGTGGCGCAGGGATACGTGCCGGGGGCCGTCGCCGCCGTCGGGACGGCGGCGGGCACCCTGCGCCGGGCCCACTTCGGCTTCGCCGAGCTCACCCCGGAGCGCCGCCCGATGACGGCGGACGCCCTGTTCGACCTCGCCTCGCTGACCAAGGTGATCGCCGGCGCCAGCGTCGCCCTGCGCCTGGTCGAGCGGGGCGACCTCTTCCTCAATCAGCCGGTCGGGGCCGTCCTGCCCGCGTTCGCCACCCTCGGCCGGGAGGAGGTCACCCTGCGCCACCTGCTCGCCCACACCTCGGGGCTGTCCTCGCCCGTCTCCGGCTGGCGGGACGCCTTCCACCGGGGCGAGACGCGCAGCGCGCCCATCTGGGACCTCATCGCCCGACTGCCCCGCCGCTACGCCGTGGGCGGCACCGTCCTCTACAGCGACATCGGCTACTTCACCGCCGGCGCCTTCCTCGCCGCCGCCACCGGTACGCCGCTCGACGTGCTCGCCCGGCGGGAGGTGTTCGAGCCGCTGGGGATGGGCGACACCACGTTCTGTCCGGCCGGCGACCTCGAGGCCCGGGCCGTATCGACCGAAGTCGTCCCCGGCCGCGGGGGCGCCGTCCGCGGCACCGTCCACGACGAGATGGCGGCCGCCGCCGGCGGCGTCGCCGGCCACGCCGGCCTCTTCTCCACCGGCCGCGATCTGGAGCGCTTCTGCCGCGCCTGGCTCCGCCGGGGCGACCTGGACGGGGTGCGCTTCCTGTCCCCGGCGACGGTGGCCGCCGCGACGCGCGACCAGACCTCCCAGGGATGCGACCCGGCCGGCCGGCCGACGCGCCACGGCCTCGGCTGGATGCTCCAGCCGCACCCCCGCTGGCTCGGCGCCGAGCTCTGCTCTCCCGCGGCCTACAGCCACACCGGGTTCACCGGCACGTCCCTGCTGGTCGACCCCGTCTACGGCGTCTGGGTGGTGCTGCTCACCAACCGGGTGCACCCCAGCCGGGCCGGCGCCAGCCTGAAGCGGGTGACGGCCCTGCGGGCCCGCTTCCACAACGCCGTGCTGGCCGCGCTCAGCGCCTGAGCCGGCCGCCCGCGCCTTCCGGCAGGGGCGCCCCCTCAGCCGAGGCGCACCCGCTCCCCGCTGGCGCTAGACCGCTGGGCCGCGTCCAGCACCTCCAGGATGCGCAGGGCGTCGTCGACCGTGAACACCGGCTGCGCCTCGCCCCGCGCGGCCGCCACGAAGTTGCGCAGGGCCGCCTGGCCCTGCCCGTCGCCGTAGCCGGCGTTCTGCGCCCCCGCCACCCGCAGGGTGCGCGTCGGCGCCGTCGCCCACGCCGGGTGGGCGCTGTGCAGCTCCACCTCCGGCCCGCTGCGCTCCCAGCGCACCCAGCCCAGGGAGCCGCGCAGGCCGAAGTAGAGCTGGTCGGCGGATTCGTCGGTGACGTAGGCCACGTGCAGGCTGCCCACCATGCCGTTGTCGTACCCCAGGGCGACGGCGGCCACGTCCTCGACGTCGATCGGCTCGTCCGAGCGCGTCTCCATGATCGCGGCGACCGACGTCACCTCGCTGCCGGTCGTCCAGCGCATGAAGTCCAGCCAGTGGCAGCCGAGCCAGTGCAGCATCCCGCCCCCGCTGCGCTCGCGCTTGAAGACGTAGTGCGACGGCCCGCGCCGGGTGACGCTGGTGGCGATCCAGCGCGCCTCGATCGAGACCAGGCGCCCGAGCAGCCCCGTGTCCACCATCTCCTTGATCGCCGCCCCGATGGGCGAGTAGCGGCGCAGGTAGCCGGTGCCGAACTGCACCCCCGCCCGCCGGATGGCCGCCGCGGCGGGTTGCAGCTCCGCCGCCGAGCGGGCGCAGGGCTTCTCGGCGAAGACGTGCAGTCCGGCCTCCGCCGCCGCCCGCATCGCCGCCGCCGTCTCGTCGTTCGGCAGGGTGATCAGCACCGCGTCCGGGCGCGCCTCGCGCACGAGCGTTTCCAGATCGCCGAAGACCGGCAGCGCCTGCTGCGCTGCGCTCAACCGGGCCGCCTGCGCCGCCGCCGGGTCCGTCTCGCAGAACGCGACCAGCTCCATCCCCGGGGTGCGCTCCAGGCAGTCCCGCCAGCCCGCGGCGTGCGGATTGTTCAGCCCCAGCTGGGCGAACCGGAACGGACGCGCCGGTTCGGTCACGGCCGCCCCGGTCGGGGACGCGCTACCCATCGCCATCTCGCCAGCCTCCTCCTCGCCCGGGCCGCGTGAGCGGGGGCGCATCCGGGCGCCCACCACCCCGGGCGCCCTCCGTCTGAGCGCCCCCGCCGCGCCGGCCGGGCCGTACCGTAGCAGGTCCCCCACCCGCCACGGGGCGCCGGCCGGGCGCGTCGCTCAGGCGGGGGGCTCGCCGGCGCAGGCCGTGCCGACGCGCCGGAATCCCACCCCCTCGTAGACGCGGGCGATCCGGGCGTCGCCGGCGGACAGGAAGACGGTGCGCGCGCCCCGGCTGAGCGCGTCCGCCGTCAGATAGGCGGTCAGCGCGGCGCCGATCCCCCGGCGCCGGTACGCCGGGAGGACGCCGATGCCGACCACCTCGCTCACCGGGCCGACCGGCTGGTGGCTGCCGGCGCCGACGGGGACGCCGCCGGCGTCGGCGACGGCGGTGACCATCAGGCCGGCGCGCAGGCGCTCCCGCTCGAAGGCGACCTCGTCCGCGTTCCGGGCGCTGGCCACCGCCGGCAGGTCCTCCGGGCCCTGCGGCCCGGCCGCCGTGCCCGCGTGGGCGAAGGCCAGGCGGGCGACGGCGCCGATCAGGGCGACGTCGTCTTCCGCCGTCGCCAGGCGCAAGACGATCCCGTCCGGGGCGGGCACCGGACGCGGGCCGCCCGGTGGCAGCACGAGCAGGGGGTGGGACGTCACCACCAGTCCGGCGCCGGCCGCGGCCGGCTGCAATCCGGGCGACGTCTCGGCGACCCACTCGATCGCCTCGGGGACGCCGAGGGCGCGCTGGCGCGCCCGCACCCGCTCCACGTCCGCGACGGCGAACGCGGTCGCTCCGAGCGTTGGGCGGGCGTAGTAGGACCAGCCGGCCCCGTGCTGGACGAAGAGGGTGAACGGGCCGAGCGTCTCGACCCGCGTCGCCGGGCGGGGCACGGCGTCGAAGTAGCCCTCCAGCAGCGGGAAGAGCGTCGCCGGACTGGGCGGCGGGCCGGGGTCGCCGGCGCTGCCCGGGTGCCGCTCGGTCACCGGGTCCCCGCCTGGCTCGCGGGCGTCGCCGGGGGCTGGGGCCCGCGCTCGCCGCGCAGGCGATCGACCTCCGCCTGCATCGCCGCGCTGCGAGCGGCGGTGGTGCCCCAGTGGTCGATGGCGCTCTCCCCGGGCTCGTCGCTGAACACGACGGTGGCGTCCGGCCGGTCGCGCACCTCAGGGCGGAGGCGGGTGCCGATCCCCGGGCGCTGCGGCGCGTGCAGGTACCCGCCGCGGATGTCCAGGTTGGGGTCGACGACGTCGCCGTACCAGCCCTTGTGGAAGGCGGGCACGAACTCCTGCAGCATGGCGTTGGGGGCGCTCATGCAGACCTGGGCGCAGGCGAAGATGTTCACCGGCCCGGTGGCGTCGTGGGGGGCGAACGGCACCTGATGGGCCGAGGCCAGGATGGCCACCTTGTGCGTCTCCGAGATCCCGCCGGTCCAGATCAGGTCCGGCATGACGATGCGCGCCGAGCCGTTCTCGATGAACAGGCGGTGTTGCCAGCGGCTGAGCAGGCGCTCGGAGATGCACACCGGCGTGCGGGTGGACTCTTGCAGGCGGCGCAGGGCCTCCGGGTTGAGCAGGGGCATCAGGTCCTCCTGCCACATCGGCTCGTACGGCTCCATCGCCTGGGCGATGCGGATGGCCACCGGGAGGGCCCACTTGCCGTGGCCGTCGTTGGCGATCTGCATCCGCATCCCCACCGCGTCCCGGATCTCCCGGATGGGCGTCAGGGCCCGGTCGAGGTCCTCGGGCGACAGATGCTGCCCGTCGCTGGCCTGGGCCAGCGGGATGGTTGGCCCCCCCTTCATCGCCGTGATGCCCTCGTCCAGCAGGCTGCGGGCCAGGTCGGCTGCGCCCTCGAACGGCATCCCCGTGGCGTAGACCCGGATGCGGCGGCGCACGGCGCCGCCGAGGAACTCGTAGACCGGCAGCCCGGCCGCCTGTCCCTTGATGTCCCACAGGGCCATGTCCAGGGCGGAGATGGCCCGCATCTCGGCGCCGCCGTAGCCGGCGTGGTCGGAGAGGCGGAACATGGCCTCCCAGTGGCGCTCCACCTCGAACGGGTCGCGGCCGATCAGCAAGGGGCCGAAGTGGTCGTGGATCGCCGCCTGCACGACGCTGGGGGCGTAGAAGGTCTCGCCCAGGCCGGTGATCCCCGCGTCCGTGTGCACCTGCACCCAGATCACGTGGCGGTGCTCGGCCAGCCGGATGGTCTCGATGCTGCGTATGCGCATTCTGGTCGCGGATGGTACTACGTCGCCGTGACGTCGACCGGAAGCGCTGAGAACCGGCGCCGGGAGCTGGAGCACGGCTCCTGGACGGCCGTCCCCCTGCGGGCGGTGACCCGGGGCCCGGGCCACCACTTCTTCGGCTACTACGACAAGACCTGCTGGGACGGCAGCGGCCGCTACCTGCTCTGCCTCGAGACGGACTTCGTCGACCGCCCGCCGGGCCCCGCCGACGAGGCCACGGTCGGGATCGTCGACCTCCAGGACGGCGACCGCTGGCGCCCCCTGGCCCGCACCCGGGCCTGGAACTGGCAGCAGGGCGCGATGCTGCACTGGCTCCCCGTGCCCCACGCCGGGGGCGCCGCCGCCCGGCGCGCCGCCGGGCGCAAGGACGGGGCGGACACCCCCCTCGTGGTGCACAACCAGCGCCTCGATCCCGGCGAGGTCGCCCAGCGCCCCAGTCCCCTGGGCTGGGAGGACGACGATCCGGGGCGGGCCCGCTTCGTCGCCGTCGTGCGCGACGCCGCCTCGGGCGAGGTGGTGCGGTCCCTCCCCCGCCCGATCTACGCGCTCTCCCACGACGGCGCCCAGGCGGTCACCCTCAACTTCTCCCGCTTGCAGCACCAGCGCCCGGGGTACGGCTACGCCGGCCCCCCCGACCCCTGGCTCGACGACCCCGAGCCGGCGGCCGACGGGATCACCTGGATGGACACCGCCAGCGGCGCGCACCGCCTGGTGATCTCGGTCGCCCAGATCGCCGGCCTGAATCGGGACGAGCGCTTCGGCGGGAAGGTGCACCGCTTCAACCACCTCCAGTTCTCGCCGGACGACGGGCGCTTCGTCTTCCTCCACCGCTGGCAGGAGTACTTCGGCGCGCCCCGCTTCCACCGTATGCTCACCGCCCGCCCGGACGGCGGCGAGATCGCCCTCGTCGCCACCCACGGATCGGTCTCCCACTTCGACTGGCAGGACGAGCGCCACCTGCTCGCCTGGGCCTTCAACCGGGAAACCGGGGAGCGCTACCTGACCTTCCGCGACCGGGTGGCGGACGAGGTCGCCGTGCTCGGCGAGGGCGTGCTGACCGAGGACGGCCACTGCAGCTTCTCCCCGGACGGCGCCTGGCTGCTGACCGACACCTACCCCCGGGCCGAGCCGTACCGCACGCTGATCCTGTACCACCTGGCCAGCGGGACGCGCGTCGACGTCGGCCGGTTCTACTCCCCGCCCGAGATCACCGGCGAGATCCGCTGCGATCTGCATCCCCGCTGGAGCCGGGACGGCCGGCAGGTCTGCTTCGACTCGGCCCACGCCGGCGAGCGCCAGGTCTACCTCGCCGACGTCGCCGGCGTCCTCGATTCGCTCCCCGCCGGGCGCTGAGTCCCGCGCTCAGAGGCCGGCGTCGATGGCCTCCCCCCGCTCGGTCAGCGCGCCCAGCCGCGGCGCAGGCCGCGGCCGGGGAAGGCCCCGGTGTGCTCGCCCGCGTCGATCACCACTTCGCCGTTGACGATCACGTAGGGGATGCCCTCGGGGTAGACCTTCGGATGCTCTCTGGTCGCCCGGGTCTTCACGTGGTGCTTGTCGAAGACGACGACGTCCGCCTTGAATCCGTCGCGCAGGATGCCCCGGTCCGGGATGCCGATGCGCTGCGCCGGGAAGGACGTCATCTTGCGGATCGCTTCGGGCAGCCGCAGGTGGCGCTCGGCGCGGACGAACTCGGCGAGCACGATGGGGAAGCAGCCGTAGGTGCGGGGGTTGGGGGCGTCGCCGAACAGCAGGGCGTCGCTGCCGATCATGCCGAAGGGGTGGGCGACGAACGCCGGCAGGGTGTGGGCGTTGGTGCCCAGGCCGACGGTGGAGATGCCCAGGCCCTCCTCGTCCAGCAGGGTGAGCATGGCCTCGACCGGGGACTGCCCGCGCGCGGCGGCGATCTCCGCCAGGGAGTGCCCCTCGAACTGCTTGTTGTGCGGCAGCCGGAAGTTGGTCAGCCAGGCGGCGCCGGGGTCGCGCATCGCCCCGTCGCCGCGCTCCATCTCCTGGCGGATCCGGGCCCTCCCGGCGGGGTCGGCGAGGAGCGCCTTGAGCGTCTCCGGGCCGCCGTCCATCGTCCACTGGGGGAGCATGATGGTGATCCGGGTGCCGGAGTAGGGGTAGGTGTAGCAGTCGAACGTGACGTCCAGGCCCTCGTCCCGCGCCCGCTCCACCAGGCCGATGTAGTCCAGATGGCTGCCGACGCCCTGGGCGCTCTGGCGGTAGTGGGTCAGGTGCACGGGGATGCCGCTGCGCCGGCCGATGTCCACGGCCTCCTCCCAGGGGGCCAGCAGGCTCACCCGGTGCAGGCTGGAGCGGGTGTGGGTGTGGTAGAAGCCGCCCAGGCCGGCCGCCTCCTGGCTCAAGGCGATCAGCTCCTCGGTCGAGGCGTACGACCCGGGCGGGTAGTCCAGCCCGGTGGAGAGGCCGAAGGCCCCCTCCTCCATCGCCTCCCGCACCACGGCGCGCATGTCCGCCACCTCGGCGTCGGTGGCCGGGCGGTCGTCCCAGCCGACGCCCCAGATGCGCACCGGGGAGTTGCCCAGGATGTAGCAGACGTTGACCGAGCCGTGGCCGTCGAAGCGGCGCAGCAGCTCGGCCACGGTGAGCCACTCCGCGGGCAGGGGGGGCCAGTCGTTCAGGCCGCAGTCCAGGTCGAGGAAGCGGTAGAGCTCGTCGCGGGACTTGAACGGGGCGACGGAGTTGCCGTCGATCCCGATCAGCTCCGTGGTCACCCCCTGGCGGATCTTGGGGTGGTGGTGCGGCTCGCGCAGCATGGTCATCCCGCCGTGGGAGTGGACGTCGATGAAGCCGGGACAGACCACGTGCCCGCTGGCGTCGATCGTGCGCGCCGCGACGATGCCGCTGGGATCGCCGCGGTGCAGGCGCACCGTATCCCCCTCGACCAGCACGGTGCCGAAGTACCCGGCGCAGCCCGTGCCGTCGATGATCTCGCCGCCGGTGATCTTGAGGCTGTACATGGTGTCGCCTATTCCTGTGGGTGCATGGTGTGCCAGGGCGTCGCCTGCTCGTAGGCGAACGCGACGCGGAAGACGGTCGCCTCGTCGAAGGGACGCCCGGCGAGCTGGAGACCGATGGGCAGCCCGTCCGCGGAGAAGCCGCAGGGGACGGAGATCGCCGGGACGCCGGTCAGGCTGAACGGCGCGGTCAGGCTCCGCCGGGAGAAGCGGTCGACCATCGCCGTGCCCGGCGCGTCCAGGCGCGGCGGGAGGGTCCCTGTGGTCGGGCCGGCGATCACGTCCACCTCGCGCAGCGCCGCCAGCATCTGGCGCCGGATCTTCTCCCGCACCTGCTGCGCTCTGAGGTAGTCGGCGACCCCGGCCAGGGCGCCGAGACGGAAGTAGGCCCGCAGGGCGGGTCCGTAGAGGTCGGGGCGGGCGCGGATGCGCGCCTCGTGGTAGGTGTGCGCCTCGCTGAGGTGAATCGTGTTCAGGGCGGCGCCGGCCACGTCCAGCAGGGGCAGCTCGATCTCCCGCACCTCGGCGCCGAGGCCCCGCAGCACGCCGAGGGCCGCCTCAACCGCCGCCCCGCTCTGGGCCTCGACGAAGGGGCCGAAGAAGTGCTCCCGGTCGACGCCCACCACCAGCCCGCTCAGGTCCGGACCGAGTCCGGCGGTGAAGTCCGGCACCGGCGCCGCGGCGCTCGCCGGATCGAGCGGGTCGTGCCCGGCCAGCGCCTGCAACAGCAGGGCGCAGTCGGTGACCGTCCGGGCCAGCGGCCCGGCCGTGTCCAGGGACCAGCTCAGGGAGACGACGCCCCGCCGGCTGACCCGCCCGTAGGTGGGCCGGATGCCCACGACGCCGCAGTAGGCGGCGGGGATGCGGATCGATCCCCCCGTGTCGCTGCCCAGCGCGCCGAGGCACAGCCCGGCGGCGACGGCCGCGCCCGACCCGCTCGACGAGGCGCCCGGGACGTGGTCCGGGTTCCAGGGGTTGCGCGCCGCCGGGAAGGGGCCTTCCACCACCGAGCCGGTGGCGAACTCGGAGAGGGCCAGCTTGCCCAGCAGCACCGCCCCGGCGTCGTACAGGCGGGTGACGCACTGCGCGTCGGCGGCCGGGACGTTGTGCTCCAGGACGCGCGAGTCGGCTGTGGTGCGGATGCCGGCCGTATCGTAGAGGTCCTTGAGGGCGATGGGGATGCCGTGCAGGGGGCCCCGGTAGGTCCCGGCGGCGAGGGCCGCCTCCGCCCGCCGCGCCTGGCGCAGGGCCACGTCCGCGGTGACCGTGATGTAGGCGTGCAGGGCGCCGTCCAGGCGCTCGATGCGCTCGAGCAGCCCGGTGGTCACCTCGACGGGGGACACCTCCCGGCGCCGGATCAGCTCGGCCGTGTCCGCCAGGGTGGGGAGGGCCGCCGGCGCCGCCTTCACCGACCGGCTCCGGGCGCCGCCTCCCGGTCGCGGCGCGTCGCGCCCGCCGGCGGCGCCGCCGGCGCCGGCGCGGCGACGAAGACCGTCGCCGGCTCGTCCGCCGGCTCGAGGACGGCCCGCAGCTGCACGACCTGCGCCCGCCAGTCGTCGAAGTAGTGGCGCAGCAGGGCGAGCTCGTCCGGCGGCAGGTCGCCCAGCCCCGCCAGCTCGACCGCCGCCCGGAAGTCGGCGCGGCCGGGGGCGCTCAACGGCCGCCCACCGGCGCCGCGGCGGCCGGGGCCGGCGTCGCCGCTCCCGTCGAGCGGGCGAGGTAGGCCAGCACGTCCGCTGTGGGGACGACGTCCCCGATGTCCAGGTTGATGTCGAACAGGGCGACCTCGTGCAGCAGCTCGCAGCGCTCGCCGACGGCCTCCCTGGGAACGACCACGTGGAACCCGCTGCAGGCGTCGCGGCAGGTAGCGTAGACGCAGTGGCTGGTGGAGCAGCCGGTGACGATGACCGTGTCCGCGCCGACCGTGGCCAGCATCTCCATCAGGTCGGTGCCCTTGAAGCTGGAGGCGTACTTCTTGACGATCAGCTTCTCGTTCGGCCGGCGCCGCAGGCGGGGGTCGAGCTCGACGGCGGGCGACCCGGGCTGGGTGTCGATCATGCTCGCGTCGTGCTTCGATTGGGCCGGCGTCGGCGGGTCGTCCGGGCCGCCGGTGGTCATGGTGGTGAAGAAGACGGGGACGCCCGCGGCCCGGGCGGCGTCCAGGACGCGCGCCGTGCTCTCCACCACCGAATCCAGGTCGGTGCCGAGGGAGTACCGGGCGTCCGTCCAGCCCATCGCCAGGTCGATGACGATCACGGCGGGGCGGGCGCCGTAGCCGCTCGGCCGGCCCCAGCCACGGCGGTCGTACCCCTGCCTCAGGGTCGCCAGGTGCTCGTGCAGCGCCGTCCGCAGCTCGTCCGGCAGACGCAGGTCGGCTGAGCCAGCCATCGTCTCTCTCCTCCTCGCGCTCGTAGTCGTCTTCGTGGTCGCCGGGGATCGGGGGGGTGTCGGGGCCGCAGCGCGCTCGGGCGGCGGGGCCGGTCCTCAGAACGCCTCTCAAGCGGAGGCCGGGGACTCTGTCCCCAGGAAGCAGCCTTCGTCTCGCCCCCAACGGTGTCGGGCACGCTCAGATCGAGGTGCGCAGCAGCGGGTCGAAGCGCTGCTTGATCGCCCCGGCCACGTCCTTGGCCGACCGCGCTCCGTCCCGCAGCAGCTTGATCTCCTCGCCCAGGATCTGCTGCAGCTGCACGTCCTCCACCACCAGGGGGTACGGCCGGGAACGCTCCCCCACCCGGGCCATGCTCTTGGCGAACGCCGGCGGCAGGGTGCGCAGGTACTCCTGGCTCGTGGCCACCGAGCGGCGGTGCGGTTGGGTCGCCCCGGCCAGGCTGCGCCGCAGCGTGCCCTCCGGTCCGGTCTGGAAGGCGGCCCACTGCCAGGCCAGCTCGGGCGCCTTGCTGCTCCCGGCGACGGCCAGCTCGTGGAAGAAGGAGACGGAGAACTGCCCGTTCTTCCCCGCCGGCAGCAGGGTGGCGTCCCAGCGCAGCCCCTGCCCCTCCGCTTCCTTCAGCCGGGCGGCCCCGACGGTGGTCGTCCAGTCCGAGATCATGGACGCCCGTCCGGTACGGAACATGGCCCGCCGGTCGTTCGGCTCGCGCTCCTTGAGCTGCTCCAGCTCGGCCGAGGTGGGGACGACCCCGTGGCGGGTGATCAGGTCCTGCTGCCACTGCAAGGCGTCGACCGCCGGGCCCGCGTCCAGGGCCACCTGCTGACCGTCCCTGGTCAGGAAGTCCCCGCCCCAGGCCCACACCCAGGCGAGCCAGACGCTGTTGTGGAACAGGGGGTCCTGCGCGCCCCACACCTCCGACCCGGGCGACCGCTTCGTCAGGCGCTTGCCGGCGTCCAGGAAGGCGTCCACCGTCCACTTGCCGCCGTCTTGCTGCGCGCCGGGGTTCGGCACGCCGGCGCGGTCGAACTGCTCCACGTTGTAGAACAGCACCGGGCCACCGCCGTCGGCGGGCAGCCCGTAG
>DATLLM010000012.1:0-3884 GCA_035537855.1 Chloroflexota bacterium
GGGCAGGGGCAGGGGTTGTGGACGGAGGCCCCTGCGGGGGACCTCAACGCGGACGTCCCGGGCGGCTCGATCGAGGGCAAGTGGGACCGGCGCAAGTTCGACAACAAGCTGGTCGCCCCGGCGAACCGGCGGCGCTACACCGTGATCGTGGTCGGCACCGGGCTGGCCGGGGCCTCGGCGGCGGCGAGCCTCGGCGAGCAGGGCTACAACGTCCACGCGTTCTTCATCCACGACAGCCCCCGGCGGGCGCACAGCATCGCCGCCCAGGGGGGGATCAACGCCGCCAAGAACTACAAGAACGACGGCGACAGCGTCTGGCGCCTCTTCTACGACACGGTCAAGGGGGGCGACTACCGCTCGCGCGAGGCGAACGTCTACCGCCTGGCGCAGCTCTCGGTGAACATCATCGACCAGTGCGTCGCCCAGGGCGTGCCGTTCGCCCGGGAGTACGGCGGGCTGCTGGACACCCGCTCGTTCGGCGGGGCGCAGGTGGAGCGCACGTTCTACGCCCGGGGGCAGACGGGGCAGCAGCTGCTGCTGGGGGCCTACCAGTCGCTGATGCGCCAGGTGCAGCTGGGGACGGTCACGCTGCACCCGCGGCGGGAGATGCTCGACCTGGTGGTGGCGGACGGCCGGGCGCGGGGGATCGTCTGCCGCAATCTGCTGACGGGGGAGATCGAGCGCCACGCCGGGCACGCCGTGCTGCTCTGCAGCGGGGGCTACGGCACGGCCTACTACCTGTCCACCAACGCCGTGAACTCCAACGTCACGGCGGCCTGGCGGGCGCACAAGCGGGGGGCCTACTTCGCCAACGCCTGCTTCACCCAGATCCACCCCACCTGCATCCCCGTCTCCGGCGAGCACCAGAGCAAGCTCACCTTGATGAGCGAGTCCCTGCGCAACAACGGGCGCATCTGGGTGCCCAAGCAGCCGGGCGACCGCCGGGCGCCGAGCGACATCCCGGAGGCGGAGCGGGACTACTACCTGGAGCGCAAATACCCCTCTTTCGGCAACCTCGTCCCCCGGGACGTGGCCTCGCGCAACGCCAAAGAGGTGTGCGACGAGGGCCGGGGGGTGGGGGAGAGCGGGCTGGCCGTCTACCTGGACTTCAAGGACGACATCGCCCGCCTGGGGGTCGACGTCATCCGGGAGCGCTACGGCAACCTGTTCGACATGTACCAGCGGATCACCGGCGAGGACCCCTACCGCGCCCCGATGCGCATCTACCCCGCCATCCACTACACCATGGGCGGGCTGTGGGTGGACTACAACTTGATGGCGACCGTCCCGGGGCTGTTCGTCCTGGGGGAGGCCAACTTCTCCGACCACGGGGCCAACCGGCTGGGGGCCAGCGCCCTGATGCAGGGGCTGGCCGACGGCTACTTCGTCGCCCCCTACACCGTGGCCAACTACCTGGCCGGGGCCGCCCTCCCGGCGGTGAGCGCCGAGGACCCCGCCTTCGCCGCGGCGGCGCAGGGCGTCCAGGAGCGGATCGACCGCATCCTGGCGGTGAAGGGCGACCGCACGGCGCGGGAGATCCACCGCCAGCTGGGGCGCTTGCTGTGGGACTACGTCGGCATGTCCCGCACGGACGCGGGCCTGCGCAAGGCCCTGGCCGAGATTCCCCAGCTGCGCTCGGAGTTCTGGGAGCGGGTGACCGTCCCGGGGACGCCGAACAACCAGAACCAGAGCCTGGAGTACGCCGGACGGGTGGCGGACTACCTGGAGTTCGCCGAGGTGCTGACGCTCGACGCCCTGCACCGGGCCGAATCCTGCGGCGGGCACTTCCGCGAGGAGAGCCAGACGCCGGAGGGCGAGGCCCTGCGGGACGACGCGCGCTTCAGCTACGTCGCCGCCTGGGAGTTCAAGGGGGTGGGGGCGCCGCCGGTGCTGCACAAGGAGCCCCTGGAGTTCGAGTACGTCCACCCGTCGCAGCGCAGCTACAAGTGACATGCACCGGCAGCTGGCGCCCGGCGGCGGCTGCCGCTCGATGACCGAAATGACGCCCAATCACGCCCAGCGACGAGTGATCTGAGCATGGCCTTCGACGACCGTCAGCCGCGCACCCTGACCCTCAAGCTGCTCATCTGGCGGCAGGCGGGGCCCGCCGCCCGGGGGGACATGGTGGAGTACCGCGCCGAGGGCATCTCCGCCGACATGTCCTTCCTCGAGATGCTGGACGTGGTCAACGAGGGGCTGATTCACCGCGGGGAGGAGCCGATCGCGTTCGATTCGGACTGCCGCGAGGGGATCTGCGGCTCCTGCGGGCTGATGATCAACGGGCGGGCCCACGGGCCCCTCGGGGCGACCACGGCCTGCCAGCTGCACATGCGCAGCTTCAGCGACGGGGACACCATCGCCATCGAGCCCTGGCGGGCGCGGGCCTTCCCGGTGATCAAGGACCTGGTGGTCGATCGCAGCGCGTTCGACCGGATCATCGCCGCCGGGGGGTACACCTCGATCAACGCCGGCGGGGCGCAGGACGCCAACGCGATCCTGATCTCCAAGGACACCTCCGAGGCGGCGATGGACGCGGCGGCCTGCATCGGCTGCGGGGCGTGCGTCGCGCAGTGCAAGAACGCCTCGGCCGCGCTGTTCACCAGCGCCAAGATCTCCCAGCTGGCGCTGCTGCCCCAGGGGCACGTTGAGCGCGCCCGGCGGGCCCTGCGCATGGTCGGGCAGATGGACGCCGAGGGCTTCGGCTCCTGCTCCTGGGAGGGGCAGTGCGAGGCGGTCTGCCCGAAGGAGATCAAGATCCTGAACATCTCCCGGATGGTGCGGGAGTTCAACCGCGCCGCCGTCGCCGGCGAGCGGACGTAGCGGACGTAGCGGACAGCGGACGAGCCCGGGCGCGCGGCCGGCGCGGCCGGGCGGACAGAACCAGCGACCGTCATCAGGTCAGCACAACCCGGGGGAAGGGGAGCATGCGCAAGAAGGTCACCGTCGTCGGCTGTGGCATGGTCGGCGGCACCACCGCTCAGCGTCTCGCCGAGCGCGGCTACGCGGACATCGTGATGGTGGACGTCGTCGAGGGGCTGGCCCAGGGCAAAGCCCTCGATCTGGCGGAGGCGGGGCCCATTGTGGGCTTCGACGCCCGGATCACGGGGGGCACCGTGCCCCGGGACTACGAGCTGACCGCGGGCTCGGACGTGGTCGTCTTCACCTCAGGCGCGCCGCGCAAGCCGGGGATGAGCCGGGACGACCTGCTGTTCACGAACCAGAAGATCGTGGAGCAGAACGTCAAGGAGATCGCCCGCCACTCGCCGGACTGCGTGCTGCTGATGGTGAACAACCCCCTGGACGCCATGGCCCACCTGGCCTACAAGGTGAGCGGCTTCCCGCCGCAGCGGGTGGTGGGGCAGGCGGGGGTGCTGGACACGGCCCGCTTCCGCACGTTCCTGGCCCAGGAGCTGGACGTCTCGGTGGAGAGCGTCCAGGCCTACGTCCTGGGCGGGCACGGCGACGACATGGTGCCGCTGACCAGCTACACCACCGCCGGCGGCGTCCCCGTCGCCAAGCTCCTCCCGGCCGACCGGCTCGAGGCGATCGTGGAGCGCACGCGCAAGGGCGGGCAGGAGATCGTCGACCTGCTCAAGACCGGCAGCGCCTTCCAGGCCCCGTCGGCGGCCGTGGCCCAGATGGTGGACAGCATCCTGCTGGACAAGAAGCAGATCCTGCCCTGCGCCGCCTACCTGAACGGGCAGTACGGCATCGAGGACCTGTTCTGCGGCGTCCCGGCCAAGCTGGGCGCGGGGGGCGTCGAGGAGATCGTGCAGATCGACCTCTCCGAGGACGAGCGGGCGGCGCTGCAGCGCACCGCCGGGTCCGTGCGCGAGCTGGTCACGAAGATGGGCCTCTAGCCCGGCCCCCGGGCGGCCCCGGCC
>DATLLM010000013.1:0-3831 GCA_035537855.1 Chloroflexota bacterium
GGGTAGCATCGGCTCGAGCGAGAGCTCGACCACCGGCCCATCGTCCGGACGCAAGGCGCGCCTGGCGGGCAGCGGCGTCCCGTCCGGGGTGAACCGCGCCAGGGTGATGTCTTCGCGGCGCAGCTGCTCGAGCGCCGCCGCGCGCACGGCCGCTTCGAGGGCGCCGCCGCCGAGAGCGCCCTCGACCGCGCCGTCGGCGAGGACGATCAGCTTCTGTCCGGGGACGACGTCGGCCCCTGAGGCGAAGACGACGGTGGCGAGGCAGAAGGGGACCTGGGCGTCGAGCAGCGCGACCGTGCGCGCCGCCAGGCTTTCGGTCACGCCCCGCGCGATTGCGCGGCCGGCTTCAGGACGTCGATGAAGACCTCCATCGTGCCGCCGCAGACGTCTCCGCCGGGATGATCGGGATCGTCCGCCAGAATGAACTCGCGCAGGGCGCTCTCGCCCCGGCGCATCAGGCGGTTCGCCTCCGTCCAGACCTCGGCCTCGATGCAGCCGCCGCCGATGGTGCCGCTCATCGTGCCGTCGGCGGCGATCAGCATGTGGGCGCCGGCCTTCTGGGGGGTTGAGCCACGGGTGGCGACAACGGTGGCGAGGGCCACCGCCTGGCCTTCGCCGAGGCGAACCTGCGCCGTACGCAGGAGCTCACGCAATCCGCCTGGCATCGTGTCCCAAGTATACCCGGCCGGGCCAGATGCTTTCCTGGCCCGCGCCCCGGCGCGGCTATGATTCCGGGGTGAGCGAGGAGGCGCCGGACGTCCGGCTGCGTCTGCGGGGCAACGATCTGATCATCTCGTTCCGGGACGCCCCGCCGGGCGGCCCGGGCCGGACGGAGCCGCAGGGCCCGGGCGGCCCGGAGGATGGCCGGCGGGCGGGCGACCTGCGGGCGGACGTCGAGCAGGCCACCGGGAGGCCGGCGCTGGTCTACGACCGCCGGCTCGGCGCCTACCGCACGCTGGCCCTGGCCTACCGGGCGGTGCGCGAGGGCCTCGAAGACGACCACTACTCGGTGGGCACGGACTTCGATCCCGCCCCGCCGTTGCCCTTCGTGCCCCGGGTGACCCAGCGGGCGCGCCCCTACCAGCAGGCGGCGCTCGACGCCTGGGCGGCCGCCGGCGGTCGCGGCGTGGTGGTGCTCCCCACCGGGGCGGGCAAGACCCTCGTCGCCCTGCTGGCGACGGCGCGGCAGGGGCTGTGGACGCTGATCGTGGTGCCCACCCTTGACCTGCTGGAGCAGTGGCGCCGGTCGGCCGTCGACGTGCTCGGCGCCCCGCCCGAGCACGTCGGCGTCTTCGGCGGCGGGCGGCGCGACCTGACTCCGATCACCGTCATCACCTACGACTCGGCGGCGATCCATACCCGCGACCTCAACCGCTTCGGTCTGCTCGTCTTCGACGAGGTGCACCACCTGCCGGCGACCTCCTACCGGCTGGCGGCCGAGGGCACCATGGCGCCCTACCGGCTGGGGCTCTCGGCGACCCCGGATCGGACGGACGGCCTGGAGACGGATCTGGCCCACCTGGTGGGGCCGACGGTCTACCGCCGCACCCCGCGCGAGCTCGCCGCGCACCTGGCGCCGTACCGCGAGGAGCGCATCGCCATCGCCCTCTCGCCGGACGAGCAGGTGGCCTACGAGGCGGCGCTGACCACCTACCGCGCCTACCTGCGGCGCAACCGCCTGCGGATCACCTCGCCTGAGGACTTCCAGCGTCTGGTGATCTGGCCGAGCGCGACCAATCCGGAGGCCAGACGGGCGATGCTGGCCCAGCGCGAGGCGCGCCGCCTGTCCTTCAACGCCGGGGCCAAGACGGCCGTGCTGCTCGAGCTGCTGGAGCGGCACCGCGCCGACCGGGTGCTGATCTTCTCCGAGTTCAGCGCGGTGGTGGAGGGCCTGAGTCGCGACCTGCTGATTCCCAGCATCACCTACCGCACCCCGGCGGCGGAGCGGGCCGCGATCCTGGAGGGCTTCCGCAGCGGGCGGTTCAGCAAGCTGGTCACCGGGCGGGTCCTGAACGAGGGGGTTGACGTCCCCGACGCCAGCGTGGCCATTCTGCTCAGCGGGACGGCGACGCGGCGGGAGTACGTGCAACGCCTGGGGCGGGTGCTACGCCCCAAGGCCGGCTCGGCCGTCCTCTACGAGCTGGTCACCGAAGAGACGGGCGAGATGCACGTCACCCGCCGGCGCCACCGCGGGGGGCGTGAGCGCGGCGCCGCCCCGGACCGGGGCGGGGACGTCACCGGAGAGTAGCGAGCGGACGTGCCATTCCCCCTGGGCGACGTGCGCCGCAGCTACGGCCGCAGCGGCACCGCCGGCGGACCGCCGGACGTGCGGCCGTACCTGCTGGCCGGGAACGAGCTGCGGGCGCAGCGAGAGCGCCTCGAGGCGGTCGTCGCCTGGTTCGCCGGGCAGGTGGGGCGGCGGCAGGCCGAGGTGGACTTCGACGCCCTGGCCCAGGTGGCGGGGGACTACCGCCTGGCGCGCTGTCTGAGCGCCTGCCTGCTCACCTCCTACCGCTTCGCCGCCCGGTCGCTCGCCGCCGCCCTCGAGGACTGCGGCCCGGCCGCGGTCGAGGCGGCCGCCCTCGCCGGCGTGCGCAGTCCGTCCGACCTGCGCCTGGCCGTCTTCGACCGCGTCGGGCGGGCGGGCGCCGCCGGCTTCGTCGCCCCGGAGGCCCGGCCGGGACTGCTCGCGGCCGCCGGGGACGACCTGGGGCTGAAGGGGGACGTGCTCGACCGCCTGCTCTGGCTGGACGCCGAGCGCAATCAGGTCCTGGAGGCGCTCGCGCCGCCGCCGCCGGTGGCGGCGCTTGCGGCCACCTACAACCGGCGCGCCCTGGCCACCATGCTCGTGCGGGCGCTCTCGGCCGACCTGGTGCTGGCCCGCCCGGACGGCGCCGCCGTGCGCCGGCTGTACTTCCTGGTCAAGCGCTACGGGCTGCTCTGCGAGCTGGCCCTGGTGCGGCCTGAGGCGGGGCCGTCCGGGGGCGTGCACGTCCACCTCTACGGCCCGCTCGAGGTGTTCGGGCCGCGCACCCGCCACGGCGACCGCTTCGCCGGGGTGGTGCTCGGTCTGCTCTACCGCTTCCCGGACCTGGAAGGCAGCGCCCGGGTGCTGCTCAACGAGCGGGAGTACCGGCTGGCGCTCACCCCGGCCGTGGTGGCCGCCCTGGGCGGCAGCGACCCGCTGGAGGCGACGGCGGCGGAGAGCGAGGCGCCGGACGCCGCCGAGGCGCCGGACGCCGCCGAGGCGCCGGCGACGGCGCCGGCGACGGCCATCGTCGCCCGCCCGCAGGTGGTGGGCGAGTTCGACAGCGAAGTGGAGGCGCGCCTCTTCGCCACCCTGCAAGCGATGGCAGCCCGAGGCGAGGCCTCCGGCTGGACGGTAGAGCGAGAGCCGGAGCCGCTGATCCAGGGGACGTCGGTGATGGTGCCGGACTTCGTGCTCGCCCGGGCCGCGGCCCGGGGGCGGCCGGAGCTGCGCATCTTCGTCGAGGTGATCGGCTTCTGGACGCCCGCCTACCGCGAGCGCAAGCGGGACAAGCTGCGCCAGCTGGGGGCGAACGTCCCCCTGGTGCTGGTCGTCCAGGAGGCGCTGGCGACGCACTTCGAGGACCTGCCCTTCCCCTTGCTGACGTACCGCAGCCGGGTATCGGCGGCCGACCTGGTGCGGCTGCTCAACCGCACCGTGGCCCGGCCGGAGGAGGACGCCCCGGCCGTCCGCGACGACCTGGCGGCGTTGCTCGAAGCGCTCGACCCGGCGCTGGGCTTCGTCGGCGCGGAGGAAGTGCGCCGGGCCCTGGAGCTGCCCTCCGGGGGGGCGCTGGCCGATGC
>DATLLM010000014.1:0-5166 GCA_035537855.1 Chloroflexota bacterium
GAATCGGCGCCGCCGCTGACATGACGACCGACCCCCCGTCCGCTTCCGCTTCGCCCTCCGGGGGCGCCGCCGCCGGCGCCCCGGGGCGCCGGACCGTGCTGGTCGTCGACGACGACCCCGTGCTGGCCGACCTCGTGCGGGCCGCCCTGCGCGACGAGGGCTACGCGGTGTCCGTGCTCACCACCCTCAGCAGCGACGCGATCCGCACCGCCGTGGAGCGCCTGGAGCCCGACTGCCTCCTCCTCGACAGCCGCAGCCCGACGGACTACGGGGCCTCCTGGCTCGACGCCGCGTGGGTCCACGCCCGGGAGCGCGCCGTGCCGGTGGTCATGTTCACTGCCAGCCTGGCGGCGCAGCAGGAGGCCGAGGCGGGGGCGAGCGCCCGCAGCCAGGAGGCCCGGCTGTTCGCGGTGCTAGGCAAGCCCTTCGACCTGGACGAGCTGCTCGCCACCGTGGCCCGGGCCGTCGGGAGCGTCGCCCCCTTCGACCGGGCCGGCGGGGCGGCCGCCTCGCGCGCGGCCGCCCTGGCGGCGGCCCTGACCGCGGCGGGCGCCCAGGACGTGGTCACCGGGACCCGGCGCGCGTGGGCGACCTTCACCGTCGGCGACGCCCTGGGGCTGCTGTACTGGTCCCCGCGCGACGGCGTGTACTACGTGCTGCGGGAGCCCGCGGCTGGCGGGCCGGTCCGCCAGATCGGGCGCTTCCACGACCTCGAGGCCGCGGTCGTCCTTGCTACGGCCCCGTAGCGGCCGCTGCGCCCCCACCCTCGACGCAACCGAGGGCGCGAAGTGATTCGTTGGAGGTTCGGCGCCGTCCGGGGCGTCCTCCAGAGCGTCTGCGATCGCGGGCTCGAGGGGCCTGGTCCGACCAGGCCGCCCCGCCGCCTCTCTCGCTCGACCGCCTGTTCGAGGGTACCCACCGACTGTCCCCGCGACGCCCGATCAGGGCGGCGCAGAGATGAAGCGCTGGGCGTCCACGAGCGCCTGCTGGCTGACCTTCAGCAGGCCCTCCTGCGGGCGATCGAGGTCCACGACCAGAATGGTCACCACGCCCAGGGTGAGGATGAGCACGGCCGCGGTCAGTACGCTGCGCCGCCCTTTGATCCCGGCGCTGTAGCCGACCATCGCCAGCGACAGTGCCGAGCCGGCGAGCAGGAGGAGCATGATCGACTGCGGCACTCGGGCGTAGACACCGGCCACGACACGCTGCTCGCTTACCGCGACGATCTCGTTGAGTGACTCGCCCAGGGACGCGATCAGGTCCGAGTTGTCGCCCGCCTGCGCGGCGGAGACCACGATCGCCCACATCTGCCGGGCGAGTGCAGCGGACGCCGCGATGTTCGCCGGCACCACCGCCGGGTCGGTCACGATCCGCAAGGGCACGTAGGCGCGCAGCAGCGCCTTCAGCCGGGCGGCCTCCGAGGCCGGGAGGTAGTCGGCCCGCTGGTAGGCCGTGGTGATGGCGTTCGCTTCGGCCACGACGAGGCCGCGCCGGGCGTCGTGGCGGTCGGTCGCCAGGCCCAGGGTGATCGCCAGCACGAAGGCCATCAGCCCCAGCAGCGACCCGACCAGCATATCCGTGGGGCCTTCTTGCTCGCCCGGCTCCCGCGCCTGCCACCAGACCCCGAGCCGGAAGCCGCCCTCGAAGCACCCGAACGTGAGCACCATGAACAGGATGAAGACGACCCCGATCGGAACGGGATCGAGCACATCCTGAGTCATCACTCCGCATCTCCCCTCACCCCGCCGGCGCGCCGCCGCGGCCGGGGGCCGCCCGGCCGGGATGATAGCGGGGACTCGATCGTACCTGCGGGGAACCTCCCGGTTGCGCGCGGCGGGGTCGGGGCCACCGCGGACGGTAACCGACGTGGCGCGGCGCTCGGCCACACCCGGTGCCACCCGACCGGCTCAGCGCTCCAGCTCCCACCCCCGCTCGCGGGCAGGATCGGGGTCGCGCTCCGGGGCCGGCGCCCGCTCGAGGAACCGCTCCATGCCCGGCGGCGGCAGCAGATCGGCGACCCGCAGCACGATATCCGGGAACGCCTCGCACGCCACCCGCCGGTCCGGGCGCAGGGTGTACGTCCGGGCGTAGCCGTCCGGGCCGGGCTCCCGGTAGACCTCCAGTTCGCCGTCCAGCACGTTGAGCAGCCACGTCTCCGGGATGCCGGCGCGCGCGTAGAGGGGCACCTTGGCCGCCCGGTCGTCGTCGACCGAGGTGTCCGCGACCTCGATGGCGAGCAGGATCTCCCCCAGCCTCGGGGCGCCCAGCACCTCCGGCCGGACGAGCGCGACGTCCGGCAGCGGCTCGTCGTGGTCGCCGAGCCGGACGGGGTTCTGCGTGCTGATCGTCAGCCGGCCGGCGGCCCAGGCCGCGGCGTAGGCCCGCCCGCAGCGGTTGACCCCCTCCACGTGGCGGTCGCCGGTCGGGCTCATCTCGACGACGTCCCCGCCGAGCAGTTCCACCCGCTCGTCCTCCCGCAGGATCCCCGCGTCGAGCATCCGGTGGTACTCCTCCACGGTGAAGCGCCGGCGCGGCCGCGTGGTCGCCGTCGGGGGGGCCTCGGTGATCGCCATCGCACGTCCCGCTCCGTCCGCTCAGCATACGCCGTCGGCGGCGGCCAGCCCCGCGAGCAGCTCGGCCCGCTTCGCGGCGATCTCTGCCTCCATCGGCTCGTGCCCTTTGCGCCGCCGCCCCAGCAGCCAGAACTGGAGCCGCCCGGCGATCCGCTCCTCCGGCGGCTTCTGCGCCCACTCTCGGCGCCGGACCGCGTCCTCGGCCTGACGCTGCGCCTCCGCTTCGGCCTGGCGGGCCACCGTGGCCGCGTGCTCCTGGGCCTCCAGCCACGCCGGCGGCGGCGGCCAGGCGTCCCGGATGGCTCGGACCAGGGCCCCGGCCGGGCTCGTCGCCGGGGGGCGGTACGCCTGCCAGGCGAGCTGTTGCCGGATCGCTTCGGCGGGGTGCATTCGCACCAACTCTTGGGCGATCCGCCGCGTCACGCCCTGAGCGATCAAGAGCAAAAGATCATCATCATCACCGGCGCCGTCGGGCTTTGGGATCAGTGGGACGGTGGGCGCCAGCAGTGGGATGGTGGTCAGACTCGGTGGAGGGGGTTGAGGATGATGATCTTTCTCTTGTAAGCCTGTTTCTTGTTCTCCTGAGTCTTGTGTGGGGGAATTTCTCCCCCAAGGGCTTGGGGGAGAAATTCCCCCACACCCTTGGCGCACTTTCTCCCCCAAGGGGGGTGCGAAAACTTCCCCGAGGGGGGGTGCCGCGCTGGAGCTCGGCCCGGCATCGGCGCCGTGCACCACGTTGAGCCGGTACGCGGTCGGCTCGTTACCCTTCTCGGCGCTCTGCCGGCGCTGGCTGAGGATGATCCGCCGGGTGCTCAGTTGGCGCAGGGCGTCGAGCAGCGTCTTCTTGCTCAGCCCGACGCCCCGGTCGAGCACCCGCCCGTCGCGGGTGGCGATCCCGTGGAGCATCTGGGACAGGCTGATGGTGTCGCTCTCCCGCTTGAACCCGAAGGTGCGCCGGATGATGTACAGCAGCACCTTGAGCTCGGCGCCGGACAGCTCGACGAGCAGCTCGTCGAAGACCTCGTCCGGGACCATCGTGTAGGTCGGGCTGCGGAAGCCCCGGAAGCTCGACGCCGACGCCTCCGGCGGCGGGGTGGGAGCCGATGCGGGCGGCGCAAGTGTGGCGGTCATGGTGGTCTCCTCCCTCGACCGCTGCGCCGACGTGCGACACCCTCCTACCGCCTTCGACAGGGAGGGCGGGGTGCCACAAAAAGACAGCGCAGCCCCTTGACCGAGGCTGCGCTTGCTGCTACGCTCCGTCTTGCTAAGGACAGGGAGGCGATCGCTCTGGGCGCGGCCCCGGGGTGGTCGTCTTTCTTCTTTTCGGGGGCGGACCGCTCCGTCCCCAGGCGGTTGAGCGTGGTGCGCGGATCTACCGCGCCGCGGCCTCTACGCCTTCCTTTCCCCCTTCGATCTGGACGAGCGTCGTGGCGCCGGCGGCGGCTCGACGAGCAGCAGCTGGGGGTCCACCCCCAACGCGGCCGCCAACTGATGGATCGTCCGGAAGTGGGCGTTCCGGCTGCCCACCTCCAGGTCCGAGATGGTCGAGCGGTTGACGCCCGAGAGCTCGGCGAGGTGGATCTGCGTGATGAGCTTGGCCTCACGGGCCGTCCGGAGACCGGGCAGTCCCGCCGTGCTCGTCAAGCCCATCCGGTGTCCTCCATCGCCGCTCTGATCGCACCCCGAGCGCACGCGGACGTGCCCGGGCGCCCCGACTGCGGGCACGATAGCACGGCCAGCGCACAAATGCGACATCCGGACGATACGAGCGCCCTGTGGACGGCCCGCATTCGCCGTCGCTCCTCTGGGAGCGCGTCGGCCGCAGTTGTTCCACTGCGGCCGAACTGCGGCGCGGCCGCCGCTGAACCGAAGGCCGCCACCAGGCGCCAGGCGCCACTCACCTAGCGCGTCGCGCCTGGCGCCTGGTGGCGGCGCAACCCGGGCGCTGCCCTGCCGTTCCGGCGAGCAATGACCGAGTGGGTCTCGATCCGTGATGCCGCCGAGCGCCTGGGCGTGAGTCCCGATGCCATCCGCCGTCGACTGCGGAGCGGCCAACTCCAGGGAAGGCAGCAACCGACCCCCCAAGGGCACGTGTGGCTGGTGGCGCTGGATGATGATGCGGACGCTGCTACCCCGGTAGGGGCGGCGGTCTCCGCCAACGGCCATGCGACGCCGCCTGGCGCTATGCACCAGGCGCCAGGCACCCAGTACCAGGCGCCTGGTGCTACGCGCTACGCGCCAGATGGCGCCAGCCGCCAGGCGGTCGACGACGCAGACGATGCCGACGACAACGACGACGATGAGGTGATCGAAGCCCCAGCCGCCGCCGCTGCGCTGATCGCTGCGCAGCGGGCCGAGGAGATGGCCCGGTACACGGCGACCCTGCTCGAACCCTGGCGCCGGCGCGTCGAGGAGCAGGCCGAAGAGATCGGCGTCCTCAAGACGAAGCTCGACTACGCCGTCGGCGAGCGCGCCGAGCGGGACGCCACCGGCGAGGAGGTCGGCCGACTCAAGGCGGAGCTGGAGCAGACCCGACAGCGCGTCGCCGAGTTCGAGGCGGCCCGGCGGCCGTGGTGGCGGTTCTGGGACTGAG
>DATLLM010000015.1:0-4808 GCA_035537855.1 Chloroflexota bacterium
ATCCGGGCGCGCGCCAGCAAGAGCACCGGCCGGCGCGCGACCACCGGCGCCGGCAGCAGGTCAAGCCAGCGCTCGACCGCCGGCCACTCTTCCTCCAGCAGGGCCTGGGCGTCGCGCTCCACCAGCGCCGCCGCGCCGGCGGTGTCCCCGGCGGCCAGGAAGTGGTGGACGCCCTCCTCGATCATCCCCGCGGCCGCGTACCACGCGCCGGCGCGGCCGTGCAGCGCCCGTTCGACTGCCGGCCCCCCGCGCTCGCGCAGCTGGCCGAGCAGCAGGGTGCGAAAGAGCTGATGGTAGCGATACCACGCGAGTGTCCCGGCTGCTGGGCCGGGCCCCGCTGGGAGGCCGGCGCGCTCCGCGAGCGGTCGGGCCGCCGGCTCGTCGAGGGGGGTGAGGAACAGGTTTGCCCCCAGCACAGCCCCCAGGATCGCCTGGCCGGCGCCGGGGGCCGGCGCGTCCGCCGGATCGGAGTCGGTGGGGAGGTCGGCGCCGGGCGCCAGCAGGGCGTCGCAGAGCGGCGCGCAGAGCCGCTCGGCCACCGCGGTGCGCAGCAGGAAGGCCTGCACTTCCGCCGGCTGCCGCGCCAGCACCTCGTCCAGCAGGTAGTCCAGCGCCAGCGTCTGGCGGCGCCCCGCGAACGCCGGCGCCTCGCCCGCGGACGGAGCCTGGTCCAGCAGCGCGATGGCCGCCAGGCGCAGCCCGGCCGCCCACCCCTCGGTGGCCTCGGTAACCGCCTCGACCGTCGCCGGCGCGGGCGGCGCGGGGAGCGCGCGGGCCAGAAAGGCCGCCGCCTCACCCGGGGTGAAGCGCAGATCGCCGGCGCGCACGTCGACGAGCAGGCCCCGCGCGCGCAGCCGGGCCAGCGGCAGCGGCGGGTCCGCCCGCGTCGCGATCACCAGCTGCAGCCGGGGCGGGGAGCGGTTCAGCAGCGCGTCCAGCACGACGTGCACCCTTCCGTCGCGCACCTCCTGGTAGTCGTCCAGCACCGCGACGGCCCCCTCGTCCAGCGCGGCGAGGTCCTCGGCCAGGGCCGCGCCCAGGGCCACGGCGTCGATTGCGCCGGGGAATCGCAAGAGCCCCAGCGTCTCCCGGCAACCGGCGGTGAGGTGGGGCCGCAGCGCGGCGACGAGGTGGGTGACGAACGACACCGGGTCGTCGCGGGCGTCGAGGGTGATCCAGGCCGCCGGCGGCCGGGCGGTCAACCACTGGCGCAGCAGGGTGGTCTTGCCCGAGCCGCTCGGGCCACTGACCAGCACCAGCGGCGCGTCCGGCCGGCGGTCGAGCAGCGCCAGCAAGCGGGGCCGGTCGACGGCGTCCGCGGCCAGGCGCGGCTGCAACAGCTTGCTCGGCCGCAGGCCGGCGCTTCCTTCAGGGTGGGGAGGCCGCCGGCGCGCCGGCGTCGCCTTCGGGCGCAGTGCGGTAGGGACGCCGTTCACGCGGCCCCCCAACGCGACGTCCGGCCCCGAACCACCATCCGCCTGTAGCCTTCGTCCACATCATGCCCCTACCCGGACTTGCGGACCACCACCACCACACGAGCCTCCGGCGAACGGCCCCAGTATAGCCGAGCCTGAAGGCGGCGCCTCCCGGGGCCGGTCGTCTCGCCGGCTGGCCGCACGGCGGTGGCGGAGGGTAGCGGCGGCTACGCCCGGGCGAGGACGGCGTTGGCCTGCCGGGCGGCGTCGTCCAGCGCCTGCTTGGGCGATTTCTGCCCGAGGACGGCGGCCTCGATCGCCTGCGCGACCAGTACGGCGATGTCCTGGGCGCCCTTGCCGAAATAGGGCAGGCGGGCCTGCGCCAGGCTGTCGACGAACGCGCCCAGAAGCGGGTGCTGGGCCGCGAACGCCGTCCACGCCGCCGACTCGGCGAGCGTCCTCCGGGGCGGGAGGGCGCCGAAGCCGCTCAGATAGAAGATCAGGTTCTCCGGCCGGGAGAGCCAGTCGAGATACGTCCACGCGGTGGCGTGCTGCCGGCTCTCGGCGAAGATAGGGATGGTGACGCCGGCGGCCACCGAGGCGGTCTGCCGGTGCCGGGGCAGGGGCGCCGTGCGCACCGGGAACCGCATCCCCTCGGCGCGGATCGACCAGCCCGCGTAGATCGTCATCTGGCCGACCGCGCCGGCCTCGAAGTCCTGGCCCATCACCAGGTTGTCCACCGCCTTCGGCGGCGTCACCTGGTACTTCTGCACCAGATCGGCCCAGAATTGCAGGGCCTCGATCCCCGGAGCGGTGTTGAAGGCCGCCTGCTTGCCGTCAGGGGACAGCCACTCGCCGCCGGCCTGCCAGAGGTAAGCGATCCAGATCTGCTCGGACGTCCAGGTGATCGGCTTGGTGCCGATGGCGTGCCCCCACTGCTGGCTGTCCGGTCGGGCGATGGCCTTCGCGTTGGCCAGTAACGCGTCCCACGTGGCCGGTGGGGCGTTCGGGTCGAGCCCCGCCTTCTGGTAGAGGTCGGCGTTGTAGTACAGGGCCAGCGTGCTGGCCTGGGTGGGAAGGGCGTAGAGGTCGTCGCCGCGCACGACGACGCGCTTGAACGCGTCGTGCCAGTCGAGCCGGGCCAGGTCGCGACGGTACCGGGAGAGCGAGACGACGCGCTTCTGCTCGATCAGCTCGGCGATGCGCGTCATCCCGCCAAGGGTGGACATGTCCGGCGGGCTGCCGGCGGCGAGCGCGGTGGTGAGCTTGACGGTCATCTCCGCCTCGGGGACCGTCACCAGCTCGACCTCGATCCCGGGGTGCTCGCCGGTGAACCGCCCGTTGACCGTGGCCAGGTGCTCGGCCTGCGATCCGGTCAGCTGGTACCACAGCTGCAGCCGCGCCGCACCGGCCGCGGGCGGGGGCACGCCCGTCCCCGACTCTCGCCCGCCAGAGGGGCCGCTCGTCCCGCACGCTGCCAGCGATGCCGCCCCCATCGCGCCGCCCCCGGCGAGCAGGTTCCGCCGGCTAAGCGCACATCTCCTGGCATCCATTGTTTCGCGCCGCGGGCAGCATGGTACCGCGCTCCCGCGGCCGCGCGTCCACCCCCGGCGCCCCCTGGGGACCGACCTACTCGGGTGTCCAGCGACCGTTCCGCTCCGAGTGCTCGGCAGCAGCGGGCGGCACCGGTACGCAGGTCACCTCGAGCAGAGGAAGGCGCTGGTCGTTGAGGGTGATCAGGACGCCCAACAACGCGGCCTGATCGAGTAGCTCGCCCCGGAGCTCGGTCGTCGCCGTTCGGCAATCCGAACCGGAGCCAGAGACGGTGACCCGCAGGCCACCCAGGCGCTCCGACCACCGTGGGTCGAGCGCGCCCTGCACGCGAATCACGCAAGCGATGCGGCTGTCGATGGCGAGCCGCTGGGACGGGACCTCCAATGCATGCTCCTCCTCCCCCCGACCCTGGGCGAGCGCGCTCGACGTGAGCCACCGGCCCGGTCCGAACGTGCGGGGACTGGGGCGGGTTCAGCGCCACCAGGAACGATCGATCAGCTAGCAGGATACGTGCCGGACGAGGCGTCCCGCCGACGGGGGACCGGCGTGCCGCCCGCGGGGGCACCGGCCTCCCGGACGAGGCCCGTCCGGCAACCCAATGCGCTCCGACTTTGCCGGTATCAGCGGGTGCTCAGCGGCCCGCGGCGCGGAGGTGAAGCCCGCGTGAGGAGATCCTGAAGCGTCGGTGAGCCGGCGCGGCGGTAGAGTGCCGCTGCCGGGACCGGGTCGCGGCGTCCGGTGGGCGCTTCGGCCGGCCGGCGGGCGACGCAGCGAGTCGCGGGGCAAGGACGGTCAGAGATGACGGCAGCGCACGACCGCGTCAGGCCGGGATGGCCCATCCCGATCTACATCACCACCCGGCTGCGGGCCGTGATCGCGGCCGCCCTCGTGGCGGCCCTGGTGCTTGTCTGCTGGCGCGCTCCCATCGCTCCGGCCGTCTTCCTGCTCGGCCTGCTGCTGGCCCTGCTCCTGTCGTTCCCCCTGCGCCCGCTCGAACGGGTGCTGCCCCGCGGGCAGGCCGTGGCCGCCGTCGTCCTCGGGGCGGTGCTCCTGCTCGTGCTGGTGGCGGCCAACGTGGTGCCCCTCCTGTTCGAGGAGCTGCCGGGCTACGTCGAGACCCTGAGCGAGTACCAGGTGCGCGTCGCGAGCGCCCCGCCCCCGGCCGCCGGCCTCCTGCCGCCGCTGGCGAGCGTGACCCTGACCTGGGTGCTGAGCGCGCTCGCGGGCGGCGCCCGCGACGCCGTGCGCGAGACCCTCGGCGGCGTGGTGGACGTCCTCTCCAGCGTCATCGGCCTCTTGTTCTACGGCTTCAGTCTGCTGATGGTGACCATCTACGCCCTGGCGGACGCCCGCCGCTTCGAGGCCGCCTACCTGCGCGCCGTGCCCCGCCGGCGCCGGCGCGACGCCCGCGAGCTGTGGCGCACCCTGGGCGACACGCTGGCCCGCATCCTGGGGGCCTCGATCGTGTCCAACACGGTGCAGGGGTTGATGGCCTTCGCCTTCCTGACCCTGATCGGCGTGCCCTACGCCGCCCTCCTCGGCGCCGTCATGTGGGTCACGGCCTTCATCCCCTACTTCGGCTCGTGGATCGGCGGGATCCCCGCCTTCCTGGTGGCCCTGACCGTCTCCCCCACCGCGGCCGCCCTCACCGCGGCGGCCTACTTCACGATCAACCTCACGGACGGCAACGTGCTTACCCCCCGCTTGCAGGGCGGGGCGCTGCGCGTCCACCCCCTGGTGGTGCTGCTGGCCATCCTCGCCGCCGGCCAGCTTTTCGGGCTCCTGGGTGTGCTCTTCACCCTGCCCCTGCTGGCCGTGCTGCGGGTGGTCGGCGGCTTC
>DATLLM010000016.1:0-4502 GCA_035537855.1 Chloroflexota bacterium
GCGCTGAGGTAGGCCTGCACCGCCCCCGGCGTGCCCACCGCCTCGCCCAGTCCGGCCCCCTCCATCTCGCTGCGGCTGGCGCCGCCCGAGCCGGTCCCCCCGGTCGGGGGCGCGGAGAGGGTCTCGATCGCCAGCCAGCCCCCGACCGGCGCCGCCAGGGCGAGCAGCAGCAGCCGGCGGTTGCGGCGGGAGCGGCCGGTCGCCGGGCGGGCCCGGGTCACGACGCCGGGTCGAGGAGGACCTTCACCGCGGCCTCCTCGCGCCGCAGGATTCGGGTGAAGACGGCGGCGGCCTCGCTCAGCGGGTACGTGCGGCTCCAGGAGGCGGTGTCCACCTTGCCGGCCGCGAGCAGGCCCAGGGCGGTGTCGAAGTCCTCGTCGGTGTAGGCGTAGGCGCCCTGGATGCGCCGCTCGCCGAGCACGACGTCCATCCCCATCATGGTGATCTGGTTCTCCGCCGAGCCGATCCAGACCACCGTCCCGCCGGGGCGCACCAGGCGCATGGCCGCCCCCCGAGTGTCCCCCCGGCCGACGGCGTCGATCGCGCCGTCGAAGCCGTCCTCGCCGGCCAGCGCGTGGGCCGCGGCCAGCAGCCCCTCCCCCGACCCCTGCGGCGTCCGCGGGTCGAGCGTGAGGCCGGCGCCCAGGCGCCGGGCGATCTCCAGCCGGCCGGCGTCGACGTCCAGCACCAGGGTGGTGGTGGCCCCCGCCAGGCGGGCCGCTTGCAGCACGAGCAGGCCGATGGTGCCGGCGCCGAAGACGGCGATCGAGCGGGGCAGCACGGCCGTCCCGCCGAGCAGACGCACCCCGTGCACGGCCACCGCCAGGGGCTCGGCGGTGGCCGCCCCCTCGTCGGTCAGGCCGTCCGGGATGCGCCGCAGCTGGCGGGCCTGGCAGCGCACCAGCTCGGCGTGCCCCCCGTCCAGATTCAGGCCCAGCAGGGTGCGGTTGGGGCAGGCGTTGGTCAGCCCCCGGGAGCAGCTCCGGCAGCGCATGCAGGGCACCAGGGGGTTCGGCACCACCCGGTCGCCCACCCGCCAGCCGGCGGCGGCCGCCCCCGGGCCGACCGACTCCAGGCGCCCGGCGAACTCGTGGCCCATGATCAGCGGGGGCACGCGCCGGGGGCTCTTCGTCGCCACCGCCTCCAGCTCCGAGCCGCAGATCCCCGCCCGGGTGACCCGGATCAGGACGTCGTCCCCTTCGAGCGCCGCCGGGACGGGCACCCGCCGGTTGGCCACCTCCCCCGGGGCGGTGAGCACCAGGGCCTCCATCGTCGCCGCCGTCATGCCGTACTCCCTCTGCCGCGCCCGGCCTCGCCGCCGGGGCGTCCCGCGTCCCGCCGTCCTGCGCTCCCGGCCTGCGCTCGATCAATGGTACCGACGAGGGGGGGCTCCCGGACCGCACCGGGGGCCAGAAGGAGGCGGAACGGGGGCCCGTCCTGGCGGATCTGGGGAGGGCCATCCGGTGGCCGGCGGGCGCCGCCGCGATCGCCACCCCGGCGGCGGCGCGGTCCCCTACCTCAAGAACAGCTCGACCACCGGGACGAGCGTATCCGGGCGCTGCACCGGCAGCTCGAGGGTCAGGGTGTCCTGTCCGGCGGTGGGGTAGCGGTGGTGCTGGGCGAAGTCGAAGCTGCGCACCTCGGACGCGTCGTGCAGCAGCTGGGCGTAGGCCACCCGGCCGGCGAGACCGTCCAGGTGGACGTGCTTGAAGGGCCAGGCGAAGAGGTGCAGGTAGAGCCGCCTCGTCTCCGGGTTGTAGGTGTAGCGCCCGTCCGGCGGCGGCGTCAGCCCGGCCCGGGTGCAGCCGTAGACGCTGCGCCCGTTGACCCGGGTCCACTCCCCGATCGCGGCCAGGGTGCGCAGGGCCCGCGGGTCGAACTCCCCCCGCCCGGTCGGCCCCACGTTGAGCAGCAGGTTCCCGCCCTTGGAGACGCCGTCCACCAGCATCTGGACCAGCAGCTGGGGCGACTTCCAGTCCAGATTGTCCCGGTCGTAGCCCCAGCTCCCGTTGAGCGTCTGGCAGGCCTCCCAGATCACCGGCCGGCCGTCGACGTGGAGCCACGCCCGGGGCTGGAACTGCTCCGGGGTGTGGAAGTCCTGCTCCACCTCGCTGCGGTTGTTGATCAGGATGTCCGGTTGCAGCTCGCGGATGGCCGCGATCAGGCGCTCGCTCTGCCAGTCCGCCTTCCCCTTCCCCTTGCTCCACCCCCAGTCCCGGTCCGAGTACGAGAAGTCCAGCCACAGGATGTCGATCTTGCCGTAGCGGGTCATCAGCTCCCGCACCTGCCCCAGGAGGTAGTCGGCGTACTCGCGCACGTCCCGCCCGGCGTTCGCCTCGCGGTAGGCCAGGTCGTCGCGCTGGGGGTGCAGGCCGTCCACCGGAAAGGCCGGGTGGTGCCAGTCGATCAGGGAGTAGTAGAAGCCCACCTTGAGCCCTTCGGCGCGGAAGGCCTCGACGAACGGCCCCAGCAGGTCGCGCCCCGCCGGCGTCCGGGTCGCCTTGTAGTCCGTCAGCGCCGAGTCGAAGAGGCAGAATCCGTCGTGGTGCTTGCTCGTGAGCACGGCGTAGCGCATCCCCGCCTGCCGCGCCGCCCGGGCCCAGGCGGCGGGGTCGTAGAGGTCGGGATCGAAGTGCTCGAAGTACTTCTGGTAGTCGGCGTCGGCGATCTGCTCCCGATTCTTCACCCACTCGTGCCGCGCCGGCAGGGCGTAGATGCCCCAGTGGACGAAGAGGCCGAAGCGGTCGCGGACGAACCACTCCGTCTGCCCCGGCGTCTGCGCCGGCTGTGGCACGGCCGTCCAGGCGGGATCGCCCGTCGAGGTCGTTGCGTCAGCGGCCATGTCCCCCTCCTTTACCGGTACCGAGCGACGGGATTGCGCGACGGGGCATGGTACCGGCGGGGGCTACCATAGCGGTCGTGACCGATCAGCCGGGAGGGCCTCCCGCCCCCGCCGGGCGCCTGCAGGCGGAGGTGCTGGGGCGCGTCCAGGGCGTCGGCTTCCGCTACTTCGTGCAGGGCGAGGCCACCGCCCTCGGCCTCTCCGGCTACGTGCGCAACGCCGCCGACGGGCGCCGCGTCGAGGTCGTCGCCGAGGGCCCCCGGGCCGCCCTGGAGCGTCTGCTGGCCGCCCTGCACCGTGGCCCGCCCGGCGCGTACGTCGAGCGCGTGGACGCGGACTTCGCCCCCGCCGGCGGCGCCTTCGCCGGGTTCGCCGTCCGCCACTAGCCACTAGCCCCCGGTCGCCGGGGAGGCGTCCGGGGGGGCGTCCGGCGGCGCATCCGGCGGCGCATCCGGGACGGGCCGGGCCGCCAGATCGGCGCCGTCCGCGAGCGAGGCCTCCCGCCACTCCGTCTGGCGCGCTTCGAGCGCGTCCAGCAGGTCGCCCTCGTCCGGGCAGGTCGCGCCCAGCGCGGCCGCCGCCTCCAGGATGCGCGCCCGGTGGCGCTGCCCCAGCTCCCGGTGCAGGGCGCGCCCGTCCGGGCCCGGCTTCCCGCCACGCAGGTCGCGCAGGCGGGTGATCCAGGCGGGATACCCCAGGGGCGTGCGCAAGAGCGCGGCTTCTCGCTCCCAGGAGGCCCGGCGCACCTCGAGCGAGCGCGCCACCGCCCCCACCAGGGCGCCGGAGTCCTCCAGCCGGCGGCGCGCCGCCAGCTGGCGCAGCCCCGGCGTCACCTCCCGCGGCGTCCCGTCCGGATGGGCCTCAGCCAGGGCCGGCCGGAACAGCGGACGGCGCAGCGCCAGCACCGCCCCCCGCAGCCCGACGCCCACCCGCCAGCAGCGCTCCGCCACCGAGAGATCGACTCGCTCCAGGTCGGCCCCGTCGAGCTCGGCGACGACGCCCGCCTCCGACCACCCCGCCAGCGGGGCGAGGAACGTCGGCGCCGCCACCGGCGCCAGGTGGGAGGCCAGGAACGGCGCCGTGTCCGCCGTGCGCCGCGGTCCCGAAGCGGGCAGCCGCCCCAGGGGCGCGCCCGTCCGCCGGTTGGCCTCCAGGCGGGAGACGAACCAGCGGTTGAAGCCGTTGTCCGGGGCGATGAACAGCCCCTCGCCGGCCACCACGTCGTCCCAGCGCCCCGCGAGCACCGCCTCGACCGCCGCCCCGGCCGCCGCCCGGGCGGCGCCCTCGGGCAGGGCGGCCACCTGCCGCCGCAGGGCCGCCGCCACGGCCGGGAAGTCGGCCGCCACCCGCGCCAGGGTCGCCTGGAGGCGCGGCGGGGCCGTCTGCGCCGCGTCCGCGGTGTCCAGCGACACCTTGCAGTCGGCCGCCCGCAGGATGTACCGCCCGCCCGGGCCGCCGGTGGCCACGAGCAGCAGATCCGGCGCCGAGACGCCGGCGCGCTGCAGCGCCGCGCCGCTCTCCGGCTCCGCGTCCAGCCCCAGCACCGCCACCACCACCAGCGCCCGCCCCCCGCCGGCGGGCAGCGTCCAGGGCACCCGGGGGCCGAGCAGCTCGGGGACGAGCGTCTCCCAGCGGTCGCCGATGCGCTGCGACGCCCCGC
>DATLLM010000017.1:0-3527 GCA_035537855.1 Chloroflexota bacterium
CACCGTCTGCGCGGCCGCCGGGCCCGACGGTTCGGCCACCCGCCGCGCCGCCCGCGCCCTCGACCGGGCGGGCGAAGACGCCCTCGCCTTCGAGCCGGACGGGCTGCACCCGGCCGGCCCCGCCCGGATGCCCGTAGCGGGCGACTCCACCGGTGGCGGCTACGATGGCACCGGGCGGCGACCGCGGCCGCTGGGTGGCCGGTGCCCCGTTGTGGAACACGACACGTCCCCCCCGCCGGACGCGCCGATCCGGCGACCCGCGACCGCCGGGTCGCCGGCGGCGACGGAGAGCAGCCGATGGCCAGACGCGCCCAACCGACCGACACCGCCGGCACCCGCCCCCCGCCGCGCCGCCGCGCTGGCTCGTCCGCCGCCGCGCGGGCGGCGGACGAGCCGGCCGTGACCGGGAGTGGCACGGCCACCGCTGAGGCCGCCGCCACCGGGATCGTCGTCGCGCCCGACGAGATCGCGCTCGCCCGCGTCGGCCAGTCGCCGCCGGAGCCCGGATCGGGAACGGGGCCGGGGCCGGCGGCGGGTGAGGACGGCGGCGCGCTCGTCTTCCGCCTCCGGGAGCGCGCTGGCGACGAGTGGGGATGGGACGTCCTCACGGTCGACGCCGACGGGACGCTCCGGCCGACCGAAGGCGGGCTGGGGTTCAAGGGCCCCCTCGAGCAGTACGCCCGCCTGGTCTACGGCCTGGCCAGCACCTGCACCGTCACCGCCACGACGGAGGCCCTCTACCGGGAGCTGGTCGACGCCCTCGCCCTCCTGGACGCTCCCGGCGAGGGGGACCGGCGCCGCGGCGGCGGGGGGGCAGGCCGCCGCCTACGGCTCGTCCCCCCAGGCACCCTCCCCCAGACCTGGCAGCGGACGGTGGGCGGCCCGAAGCTGCCGGTCGTCCCCGGCCCCTTCCGCGACGGGCTGGCGCCGGTCCCGGCCAACCACGTCACCTTCGCCCTCAACCAGGCCATCCAGCACGCCGGGTCCGGCGTGGAGTGGAGCGACCACGACGGGCAGACGGTCCCGACGCACCTCACCCGCACCAACAAGGGGAAGGGCGCCGTCTACGTCTCGCTGCGCGGCGCCGACGGCACCGCGACCCCGGCGCCCGAGGCCCTCCCCGCGCTCTGGGCGCGGGTGCGGGCGCTGAGCGACACCACGTCCGACGCCCTGCTGGTCTGCCTGGCCATGGCCGAGCGCCACGGCGCCGGCCCCAGCGCCTCCGTGTGGGTTACGGCCGATGCCATCCTCGACGCCCGCGGCATCAAGCGCAAGCGCTACGCCCACGAGCCCGGGAACTGGCAGCACGGCCACCGGCGGGAGGACCGGCTGGAGGCCGGGCGGGCGCTCTCGCAGCTGCAGAACCTCTGGCTGCGGGTGGAGAGCGTCCAGGTCACCTCGGGGCGCAAGGGCGCCAAGCCCCGCACGCTCACGATGGACAGCCGGGCGCTGGCCATCCTGGACAAGCTCGGGCAGCAGGAGCTGGACGGCGGCGAGGTGTTCCTCGCCGCGCGGATCGCCTTCGGCGAGTGGGCCGGCCACTACTGGGAGGCCGGACTCCGCCAGGTGGCCCTGCTGACCCAGAAGGCCCTGAGCTACGACCCGTACCGGCAGCAGGTGGAGAAGCGCCTGGCCAAGTACCTGGCCTTCCACTTCCGCTTCGACGGCGCCGGCGAGGCCGACGGCGAGGCCGACGCCGGCGGCGCGCGGGAGCTCCACCGCACGGTCGACACGCTCCTGACCGAGGCCGCCCTGGCGCCGGAGAAGACCAACCCCCAGCGCACCCGCGACCGGCTGGAGAAGGCGCTCGACCAGCTCCGCGCCGACGGCGTGATCGGCGCCTGGCGCTACAAGGACGACCCGGACGGCCTCCCCGCCCGGCAGTGGGTCCCGGTCTGGCGCCGCCTGTCGGTCTCCCTCACGCCCCCGGTCATCCCGAGCGGGCGGGGGCTCCCGGCCTCCCGGCTGCTCGCCCCCCCGCCGGCCGCCGCCGGGACCGCCCGCCGGGGGTGAACGCCCTCCGAGCGCCCCCGGCTGGGACGCTATCTCGTGGGGACTGGTACGGCATCGCGTGGGAACTGGGACGCTATCTCGTGGGGACTGGTACGGCATCGCGTGGGAACTGGGACGCTATCTCGTGGCAACCTGATCTGGTAGGGGCCGGCTAAGAGTCCTAAGGACTCTAAGGACTCTAAGCGCGACGGGGGGAGCCTACCGGCCCCCGTCGCGCTTGCGTATCGTGCGGGGAGCGGTGCGCCCCCAGCAGCCGCTGCTCGGAGAGCGTCAGGGAGTCGACGATGACCGGACCGCGCGAGGCGCCGCCGCCATTCCCGAACGGCCGGAACGCCTCCGGCAACAGCGCCCACCCGCACGCGAGCGGCGCCGCCCTGGGCGTCTCCCCCGCCCTACCGTTCAACCCGGCGCCGACGCCCCGGCTGCTGCCCTTGAGCGCGCTCCTGGGAGAGTACGAGGACGACGCCCGCTCCCGCTGGGAGGCCCGCACCAAGGGGCTGCGCCGGGGGCCGGTCTCCGGCCTCAGCGGGCTCGACGAGGCCGTCGGCGGGGCGCTGGAGCCCGGCCTGCACGTCCTCCACGGCGGGCCAGGCGTGGGGAAGACGGCCATCGCCCTGCAGATGGCGGCGGCCTGCGGGTTCCCGGCGCTGTACGTCACCACGGAGATGCGCCCGGTGGAGCTGCTGCGCCGGCTCACGGCCCGGATCACCGGCACGTACCTGGGGCGACTGAAGTCGGGGGAGCTGGCCCCCGAGGACGCGGTGGCCAAGGCGCGGGAGGCGATCGCCGCCGCCCCCCACCTGGGGATCGCCGACGCCTGCGACGTCTACGCCACCCCCGACTGGCTGCGCGAGGCGGCCTACGCCGTCCGCAGAGAGGCCCGCCACCTGCTGATCGTGGTGGACAGCGTGCACACCTGGAGCGAGATGGGCGCCGCCGAGGCCGTGGGCCTGGTCGGCGCCGGGGTGGTGACCGAGTACACCGCGCTGGATGCCTCCCTGGCGGCGCTGCGCCTGCTGGCCCAGCAGCTCGCCTGCCCCGTGCTGGGGATCGCCGAGCGGAACCGGGCCAGCATGCTCACCGGGGGGCTGCACGCCAGCGCCGGGAATCGGGGCTTCGAGTACGCCGGGGAGACGGTGCTATCCCTGGACGTGACGGACAAGCCGACGACGCCGGTGGGGCCGGACGCGAAGCCGATCGTGCTGCACGTGGTGAAGAATCGGCACGGCCGCACCGGGGACCGGCTCCTGCTGGCGTTCAACGGGGCGCTGCAGCGGTTCGAGGAGGTGGCGGGCGGGCAGGAGCGCGGGCGGTGACCGCGCCGCCGCGGCCGTCGGCTGCGGCGCCGGCGCCGGGGTTCCGGCCGGAGCGGCCACCCGGCGCCGCGGGTGCGCCGGGTCGCCCGCCGGCGCTCTCCCTGGCCGACCTCGAGGCCTTCGACTCCCGGCCCGCCGGGGGCGGTCGGGAGCGGCGGTTCGGCTGCCCGCTGGAGGCCTGCCGGGACAAGCCCCGCG
>DATLLM010000018.1:0-2088 GCA_035537855.1 Chloroflexota bacterium
CCCGTCGACGTAGAGGGTCACCTCGCCGCCGCGGCCGATACCGCCACCGTCGTAGGCGAACTCCGCGCGTACCTGGTGGGTTCCTGTCGGCAATGCCTCATCGGCCGTGATCGTCGTCGACTGCAGCCCACAGAAGTTGTAGTGGAAGACCAGCTTCCCGTCGTCGGCGAGCAGCGCCCAGCCCCCGGTGCGCCCGCCCTGGGCGACGATCGCCCCGCCGAGCGGCGGCCCGCCGGCCCCCGGCGCGTCGATCTCGGCGGTGACGGTGAAGGACCGGTTCTTGACGTTGAGGGCCACGTTCTCGCCCAGGCGGGTCATCCCCGGGTAGAGGCGCAGCGTGGTCCCCCGGACGAGGGTCGGCCGCCCGGCGATGGCCGGGTTCATCCGCTCGGCGGCGCGGTCGTCCAGGGGCAGCACGTTGTGCCGGGCGGCCTCGATCAGCCAGAGCTGCTGCAGGACGGCCAGGCGCTCCGGCTGCTCCCGGGCGAGGTCGCGGCGCTGACTCCAGTCGGTGGCGGTGTCGTACAGCTCCCAGACGTCGAGGGAGAAGTCCGGCGCCTTGGAGACCACGTCCCACGGCGTGCGGTGCTTGGTCACCGCCGTCCACCCCTCGTGGTAGAGGCCGCGGTTGCCCATCAGCTCGAAGTACTGGGTCGTGTGGCGCTCGGCCGCGGCGGCGTCGCCGAACGAGTAGGCGAAGGAGGTGCCCTGCATCGGCACCTGGGTCACCCCGTTGACGGTGTGCGGCTGGGCGATCCCGGCCAGCTCCAGCACGGTGGGGGCGACGTCGATCACGTGCGCGAACTGGTGGCGCACCTCGCCCTTCCCGGCGATCTTGGCCGGCCAGTGCACGATCGTCCCGTTGCGGGTGCCGCCCCAGTGGGAGGCCACCTGCTTCGTCCACTGGTAGGGGGTGCACATGGCGTGGGCCCAGGCGGCGGCGTAGTGGTTGTAGGCGTGGGGCCCGCCGACGTCGTCCAGGTGCTGGTTCCAGAAGTCGACCGTCTCGTACTCGGCGCCCCCGTTGGAGGCGGTGGTGAGCATGTAGGCGCCCTCCAGCCCGCCCTCGGCCGAGGCCCCGTTGTCCCCGATGATGTAGAGCACCAGGGTGTCGTCCAGGACGCCCAGCTCCTCCAGGGCGTCGACCACCCGCCCGCAGTGGGTGTCGGCGTACTCCAGGAAGGCGGCGTAGACCTCCATCTGGCGGGCCAGGATCGGCTTGCGCGCCGCCGGCACCGCCTCCCAGGCCGGGAGGCCGGGAGCGCGGGCGGTCAGCTCGCACGCCTGGGGGACGACGCCCAGCGCCTTCTGGCGGGCCAGGGTGGCCTCGCGTACGGCGTCCCACCCTTGGTCGAACCGCCCCTTGTAGCGCTCGATCCACGCCGCGGGCACGTGGTGCGGGGCGTGGGTGGCCCCCGGGGCGAAGTAGACGAAGAAGGGCTTGTCCGGGGTCAGGCTCTGCTGCTGCCGGATGTAGGCGACGGCCTTGTCCGCCAGGTCCGGCATCAGGTGGTAGTCCGGATCGTCCGGGGGCTCGACGGCGGTGACCCCGTCGACCAGGGCGGGCGTCCACTGGTTGGTCTCGCCGCCGATGAAGCCGTAGAAGCGCTCGAAGCCGCTGAACGCCGGCCAGCGGTCGAAGGGCCCGGTCGGCCCCGACTCCCACACCGGCACCTCGTGGCACTTGCCGAACTGGGCGGTGTTGTAGCCGTGCTGGCGCAGGATCTCGGCCAGCGGGACGGCCGCGTTGGGGCGCTGCGAGCGGTAGCCCGGCGCGGGCGTCGCCGTCTCCGTGATGTGCCCCATGGCCACCGCGTGGTGGTTGCGCCCGCTGAGCAGGGCGGCGCGGGTAGGGGAGCAGAGGGCGGTGGTGTGGAAGCGGGTGTACTTCAGGCCCGCCGCCGCCAGGCGCTCGGCGGTGGGGGTGTGGATCGGGCCGCCGAAGGCGCTGGGCGTCGTCCCCCAGGCGTGCGCGCTGACCGCCCGCGCTCCCGGCCTCCCGGCCTGGGAGGCGGTGCCGGCGGCGCGCAAGCCGATCCTGGCCCGCCAGATGGAGGTCTACGCCGCCTTCCTGGAGTACGCCGACAC
>DATLLM010000019.1:0-5019 GCA_035537855.1 Chloroflexota bacterium
CTGGCCGGCACCCTGGCCGGGGCCGTGCGGCCGTGGCGCCTGCTGCTGGTGCTGGACAACTGCGAGCACCTGCTGGACGCCTGCGCCCGCCTCGTCGGGGACCTGCTCGCGGCCGGCGGGAGACCGAGGGGGGGCACGGCGCGCACGACCTCACCCGGTAGCCCGAGGGGCAGCCGGCTGGTGGCCAGCACGCGCAGCCCCGAGCCGGCCGCGAGCAGGTCCCCGACGAGGCGGGCGCAGGCGTCCAGCAGGTGCTCGCAGTTGTCCAGCACCAGCAGCAGGCGCCACGGCCGCACGGCCCCGGCCAGGGTGCCGGCCAGGGGCCGGCCGGGCTCCTCGCGCACCCCCAGGGCGGTGGCCACCGCCTGGGGCACCAGGCCCGGATCGGCCAGGGCGGCCAGCTCGGCGAGCCAGACACCGCCAGGGAAGCCCGGGGCGTCCGGGGCGTCCGGGACCGCGACGCACCCGGCGGCCAGGGCGAGCGCGAGGCGGGTCTTGCCGGCGCCGCCCGGCCCGGTGAGGGTGACCAGGCGGGCCGCCGGGAGCAGGCGCCGCAGCTCGGCCACCTCCGCCTCGCGCCCGATGCAGGCCGTCAGCGGGGCCGGCAGGTTGGTCGGGGGGGCGTCCGCCGCCCGGTCGCCGTCGCCGCCGGCCGGCCCCGGCGCCCCGGCGCCGCGGGCAGCCGGGAACAGGTAGGTGACCGCCCCGCCCGTCCCGCGGCGCGGCGCGCGCGGGCGGGGCCGGCCGGCGGCCTCGAACGCGGCCCGCGGCGCCCCGGCCAGACCGAGGGCCGCGACCAGGCGGGCGGTGGTGTCCCGGTAGGGGCGGCGTTCGCCCCGCTCCAGGTTCTGGATGGCCCGGGTGCTCAGCCCGGCCCGCTCGGCGAGGCCCGCCTGGGTCAGCCCGGCCTCGAGGCGCCGCCGCCGCAGCAGGGCGCCGAATGGCGCCGGGTCGGGCCCGCCCGCGTCCCCTGCCTCGCGCCACACCGGACCGTCGTCCCCCGCGCCCCGCCCGGCGACCGCGCGGGGTCGGGGCCGAACGGGATCGTATCACGGCCGTCCCGGACGCCGGCGGGGCGCACAGTCGCCGAACTGGGTGGCTAACCGGGTGGCCTGCGCGTGGTGGCCCTCCCCCGGCCGGCGGACACTCGCCTGGAGCGACCGTCCCGCACGAGGCCACGAAGGCGCGTGCGCACGACGCCACGAGCTCGAGGGAGGACCGATAGCGATGCCCGCGTCACGAATCTCGCCCGGCAGGGCGCTCCGTCGCGGCCTGTGGGCCGTGGCCGCGCTGTGGCTCAGTCTGGGGCCGGCGCTGTCCCCGCGGCCGGTGGCCGCCGCCCCGCCCGCGCAAGCGGCGCCCCCGCCGGCGGGGGCCGATCCCGGCTTCTCGCTGCTGATCCTGTCCGACCCGCAGCTGCCCTGGTGGCGGGAGGGGGACGACCCGGACTGCGACTACGACCTCTGCCGCGACCTCAAGGCCGGCTACACCAACTCGCGCATGGTCGAGTCGCTGAACGCGGTCACCAACCTGGGGCGGTGGCCGGACGGCGCGCGGCGCGGGGACGGGGCCGCGCTCAACCCGCCGAAGGGCGTCGTCGTCAACGGCGACCTCACCGCCTTCTTCCATCAGTCGCAGCTCGACCTGTTCGACCAGCACTACGGGGGGTCGAAGGTCAAGTACCCGCTCTACCTCGGGCTCGGCAACCACGAGTACGAGAACAACCTCAACGACTGCAGCTTCGATTCGCAGTTCCACGAGGACACGAACCGGTGCGCCAAAGAGGCCGTCTGGTGGATGGGCCGCCGGCTCGACCGGGAGATGACCGGGATCACCAACCGGGACTGGCCGACCTTCGTCTCCGTCTACAACGGCGGCGGCTTCGACATGCGCTTCGCCGTCGTCTACGACCTCGACGGCCAGCAGCCGTCGAAGCGGAGCGACCGCTTCGCCGCCGGCCAGTCGCGGGGGCTGACCGTCCCCTGGGGGGCGACGAACGTCAGGGTGACCATGGAGGTCTGGAACGGGAGCGCCTGGAACGACATCGGCGCCAAGGGAGGGAACCGCACCCTGGCGACGGCCAAGACCTCCTGCTGGCGAGTGAGCGGCACGCTCGGCCTGGAGTCGGTCGACGGCGCCACCTGCCCGGACGAGTGGCCGAGCGGCACCAGCGGCAGCCTCGCCTACTCCTTCGACGTGGACAGCCTCGAGGGCGGCTTCGGGGTGCACGTCGTCCAGCTGCACTACCATCCCGGCTACGCCGTCGAACTGCCCCAGAAGTACACCTCCGTCAACAACGGGGCGTACGAGATCCACCAGTCCCCCGGGGTCAACGTCACCACCTCGTTCGACTGGCTCAAGAAGGACCTGAGCGCGGCGACGGCCGCCGGCCGGGTCAGCATCATCAACCTGCACGACCTCCGCCTGAGCTACGACAGCCCGCCGCTCGATCCCGCCGGGGTCTCGGGGTACCTCCCGACGGATCAGGCGCTGCGCGACGCCATCGCCGGGCAGAACGTGGTGGCCTTCTTCGGGGGGCACTACCACGCCGACTACGGCTACGTGGCGGACGTGCTCAGCGGGTCGCGCCGCATCCCCTTCTTCCGCAGCGGCTCGGTGGAGTGCGAGACGTTCCTCGCCGTCGACTTCCGGGCCCGGTACTTCAAGGTCGGCGTGGTCGGCAGCAACGGCGGGCCGAAGTGGGTCCCCGACGGCACCAGCTGCGAGAATCGCGTCGAGTACAAGAAGAAGGACGGCGCGTTCGAGCTCGACGCGAACGGACAGCAGATCCCCTGGGCGTACTCGCGCAACAGCGCCTGGCGCTCCGCCGGCACCTTCCTCTACGCCGCGGAGGCGCCCGCGTTCTCCGTCCAGAACCTGAGTCCGGGCTCGACGGTCTTTGAAGGGCAGACGCTGGCCCCGAGCGCCCGGGGCACGGGGACGACCGGCAACTTCCTCACCTACACCTGGGACTTCGGCGACGGCACGACCGTCAAGGGCGACCAGCCGACCCACGTCTACGAGGACGAGGGCAGCGGCGCCTACACCGTCAGGGTCACCGCCGAGGACGGATTCGGCCAGCAGGGGGCGCAGGCGTTTCCGCTCACCGTCCTGAACGCGCGCCCCCGGGTGCAGCTCGCGGCCGGCCAGGTCTCCCCGGCGGGCGACGTCACCGTCACCGGCTCGATCACCGACTGGGGCGCGAAGGACGCGCACACCGTCCGGATCGACTGGGGCGACGGCGCCCAGCAGGAGGTCGCCCTCCCCGCCGGGACGCTCACCTTCGAGTGGCGGCACGCCTTCAGCGGCGTGCGCGCCGACCCGACCGCCGCCTACGAGGTGAAGGTCACGGTGACGGACGGCGACGGCGGGGAGGGCACGGCCACGGCGACCGTCGCCCGGAAGGCGCCCCGCCTGACCGCTCCCGAGTCGGTCGCCATCCCCCCCGGCGGCCAGGCGACCGTCGCCGGAACCCTGGCCAGCGCGGACGCCACGGACACCTTCACCCTGGACATCGACTGGGGCGACGGGACGCACGACAGCGCCCCCTACGCCGCCGGCACCACGGCGTACCGCCGCAGCCACACCTACGCGGCCGTCGGGCCCGATCGCTACCAGATCCGCCTCACGGCCACCGACGACGAGGGCGGCGTCGCCGGCGCCGTCGCCGACGGCGTGCGCACGGCGTCCGTCGCGCCCCAGATTCGCCTCGCCGCTTACGACTTCGCCGCCAAGGAGGGGGAGCCGGTGGTCGTCTCGGGCACGGTCGACGACCCCTGGGGCGACGTCCCCATGACCGTCGAGCTGAAGTGGGGCGACGGCGCGAGCGACACGGTCGCCCTGGCCCCCGACGCGACGACCTTCAGCCTCGCCCACGCCTACGCCGATAACCGGCCGGAGGAGCAGACCTACTGGCTCAGCTACTGGATGGTGATCACCCTGACCACGGAGGACGGGCGGTCGAAGATGACCAACGCCTCGGCCGTGGTCGCCAACGTGGCCCCCACCCTGACGGCGGAGACCGAGCCGACGGTGCTCGAAGGCGCCCTCGCCACCGTGCGCGGCACGGTCGCCGATCCCGGCGCCGCGGATCGCCTCACCCTGGCTGTCGATTGGGGGGACGGGCAGAGCGACTCCCAGGCCCTCCCCGCCGGCGCGGCGTCGTACCAGGTGCAGCACCGCTACCCGGACGACCGCCCGGGCACGACCGGCGACACCTACTCCGTGCGCCTCACGCTGACCGACGACGACGGCGGCCGCTCGAGCGCGACCGTCCCGGTGACCGTCGTGAACGCCCCCCCCGTGCTGACCACCGTCCTCAAGCCCAAGGCGGTCGACGAGGGGCAGTCGACCAGCCTGTCCGGCACCGTCGCCGATCCGGGCGCGGACTCCTTCACCGTCACCATCGGCTGGGGCGACGGCACGTCGCAGACCATCGCCGTCCCCGCCGGCGAGCAGAAGTTCGGGGCCTCCCACCGCTACCCGGATAATCCCCCGCCCGGGGCGGCCGGCGTGTTCGTGGTCAGCGTGCGGGCGGAGGACGACGACGGCTCGCGCGGGGTCGCTACCCTGACCGTCGAGGTGCGCAACGCGGCGCCCGGCGGGCGCCTGGACGCGCCGCCCGTGGTCAAGCAGGGGCAGCCGTTCGAGCTGAAGCTGAGCGCCGTCCACGATCCCTCGGAGAAGGACGCGGCGGCCGGCTTCGCCATCGCCTTCGACTGTGGCGACGGCGCGGCCTTCGGCGCTCCCACCGCCGACCCCGCCCGCACCTGCCCCGCACCCGCCGCGCCCGGCAACCGCACCGTCCGCGCCCGGATCCGCGACAAGGACGGCGCCCAGGCCGAGTTCGCGGCCGTGCTCAGCGTGCTGCCGCCCGACCCGACGGTGGAGCTGTGCACGGACAGCGGCTTCAAGGGGCGCTGTCAGGCGGTCACCGGCGAGGTGCGGGCCCTCAGCGCCCTTGGCCTCAACGACGTGGCCTCCTCCGTCCGCATCACCGGCGCGGCCACCGTCTCGCTC
>DATLLM010000020.1:0-8213 GCA_035537855.1 Chloroflexota bacterium
AACGGACAATCGCTGGGCGACCCGTCATCTCCCGTGCAGCTGTCGTCTTCGATCGTGGGCGACCGGCCCGTCCCGACCCGGGCGATGCCCGAGGTCGTCGCCCGCATCGGCGTCGACCCCGATCCGGTCGACCCGACCGACGCGGACGACGCCCGATGGCTGCGCGCCTGCCTTCCGCCAGATCAGCCGGAGCGGGTCGCGCGGCTCGAAGCGGAGATCCAGTTGGCGGCGACGGCCCCTCCCCTGCTGTTGCGAGGTGACGCCGTCGAGGCGGTGCCCGACGCTTTCGCCCGTGTGCCCGCGGACGCCCTGCCTGTGGTCACCACGACGTGGGCGCTGTCGCACTTCTCGCTCGAGCGCCGCCTGCGCTTCCTGCACCGCCTCGACGAAGCGGCGGCCGGCCGGCCGCTGGCGTGGGTGTCAGCGGAGGGGGTCGGAGTCGCGCCGGCGATTCCGACCCTCGGCGATCGCCGCGCCTCCGGCCACAGCGTCATCGGTCTGGCGCTGTTCGACCGTTCGGCGCTGCGCGCCGAGGCCATCGGCCGCTGCTGGTCGCGGGGCCGCTTGCTGGCGTGGCTGACAGATTCCGGCACCTCCCCCCAGGTGGGTGCCGCGTAGCCGTCACCTGCTCGGGGCCGCCGGCTCCGTCGCGGGGGCACTCTGTACCTCCCCCCAGGTGGGTGCCGCGTAGCCGTCACCTGCTCGGGGCCGCCGGCTCCGTCGCCGGGGCGCTGTCGTGTCCTGTCAGGTGCCGGCGGCGCACCATCTCGGCGATCCAGATGGGCGCGTACGGAGACGTGCAGTTCGGGGGCGTCGGGTAGTCCTTGAGCACCTCCAGGCGCTCGCCGATGTCGATGGCCCGGGCGCGGTGCGCGGCGTGCTCGATCCCGATCTGAGCCAGGCAGTGGTTCATCGCCCACTGCAAGCGATCCGGAGCCTCCTTCATCTGCGCCTCGATGACCTCCAGCAGCCCGGCGAGGTCGAGGCCCTCCGGCTGCTTCGCCACCCGTTCGGTGGTCAGCGCCCAGCCGGCGCTGGCGACCACCGGGTCCGGATCGGCGGACCAGGCCACGCGCAGCGCTTCGGCGTGCGGGTGCTTCTTCACCACGTAGTTCACGAGCCAGTCGTGCACCTTGGGGGTGCGCGCCGCGCGCAGCATGACGTCCAGCTCGTCACGCGCGAACGCCCGCGGGCGGCAGATCAGGAGCGCGAGCAGTCTCGCCGCGCTGTCGTCCGTTTCCCAGAGCCGGCGCGCGAGGTCCTGCTGGGTCTTCAGCCCCTTGGCGAGCGCGCGCAGCGCGCCGAGGTTCACCCCGTGGTCGTCTCCGTGCTTCTCGTTCACCTCGCGGATCCTCGGATCCTCGAGCGCGGCCAGGTCGGCCATCACCTCGGCCACGGTCACCTCGGCCACCGTCGTCTCGGCCACCTCTGCCTCCTGTCCGTCACGTGCGAGAGTCGGCCCCTGGCGGGGCGTCGCGCTCTTCCTCATCTCCAACGCGGCGGAGGGCGTCTGCGAGCGCGGCGGGGTCGGTCGCCGGCGTCCTGCGCCGGGCGAGGATGCCGGCGAGCCTGTCGCGCGTCCGCCGAGGAGGCATCGGCCGGCGCGCTCACTGCCACCCGCGCACGCGCCCCGCCTGCTCGATCCACGTACGCAACAGGGGTTGCTGCACCTCGTCGACGGTCTTCACCTTCAGGTAGCGGGTCCGGTCGGTGGTTCCGAGCGGCGGCGGCGGGTCGAAGTCTGCGCCGCCGAAGAAGACCACGTTCACGGAGACGTCGTAGGCGACCAGCTCGATGATCCACCCGAGCTCTGGCAGTCCGTAGTGCGCGCTCTTCCACTTGACGGCGTAGTGAAGCCCGGGGATCGTCCCGCGGATCAAGTCGTCCAGCCGCTGGACGACCGGATGCAGGTCGGGCATCACGCGCCGGAGCCAGTCCTCGATCTCGGCGTGGCTGTCCGTTGGCACCGGCGCCTTGCGAGCGGTGCCGGACCCGGCCGTCTTGCCCATCGGCTTCATCTTCATCGTCATCTCCCTACGCTTCCCTTTCCATGGCACGCGCCTGGGCGACCGCACCGGGATCGAGGCCGCCGCGGCCGCGACGGAGGTGTTCGTCTTCAGAACGCCGGTGGCCGACCTCACGCCGCTACCTCACGCCGCTGGCCCACCTCGCCATGCTCTCCGACCTGAGTGTCGCCGGGACCGCGGTGCGCGATCTGGCGCCGCTCCACGGGCTCCCCCGCCTGCGGCGCATCGATCTCAGCGACGCCGCCGTGGCGCCGGAGCAAGCGGCGGCGCTGCGGGCGGCGCTCCCCGCCGTCGAGATCCTCGGGGGGCCTTGACGTAGCGCCACGGCAGCGTCTTCCGTACCCTCGCCTACCGGACCGTCCAACACCGCGCCAACAGTGGTGCCTGCACCCTGTCCCGAATCGCAGCGCCGGCGGATGATGGGGGCGCCGGCAGCGCGCCCCGCCCGCCCGGTCCCTGCGGCACTGAGTCCGAAAGGCAGGCCGATGACCGATCCCGTCGCCCGGCCGATCCGCGGCCACCCCCTCATCGCCCTCACCGGGTCCCTGAGCCTCACCCGCCGCCGGCTGCGCGGGCCCGCCCCGGGGAGCCGGCGGACGTGGAGCCACGACGGCCGTGCGTGACGCGACCGACCGCGCCCGGATGGCCCACCCGGCGGCGGGGGCCGCCGCCCTCCCGGCCGCTCTGGTGGCGGCCCTGGCCCTGGCCGGCGCCGCCTTCCAGGCCGCCGCCACCGCCCGCGACCGGCGGGCCTACCCGCCGCCCGGCCGGCTGGTGGACGCGGGCGGGCACCGGCTGCACCTGCACGTCACGGGCGAGCCGCAGGGGCGCCCCACGGTGATCCTTGATGCCGGGATCGCCTCGTGCTCGGCCCACTGGGCCTGGGTGCAGGCCGAGCTGGCGCCGTCCATGCGGGTGGTGGCCTACGACCGCGCTGGCCTGGGCTGGAGCGACCCCGGCCCCCGCCCCCGCGACGCCCGGAGCAGCGCCGCCGAGTTGGGTCGGGCCCTGGAGCGGGCCGGGATCGGCGGGCCGTACGTGGTCGCGGGGCACTCCTACGGGGGGCTGGTCGTCCGCGCCTTCGCCGACCGCTACGCCGACGACGTCGTGGGGATGGTGCTGGTGGACGCCTCCCACCCCGACCAGTGGGTGCGCATCCCCGCCGCCCGCGGGGGGCGGCTGGTGGCCTGGGCGAACCGGCTCACCGGACTCCTGGCCCGGTGCGGCGTCTGGCGCCTGCTCGATCCGGCGCCGGGGCTCACCGACGGGCTGCCCGCGCGCCAGGCCGCCGAGCTGCGGGCCCACCTGGCGCGGCCCGATCCCTGGGCGGCCAGCGCGTCCGCGCTGGCCGCGTGGGAGGGGGCGACCCGTCCCCAGGTGAACGCCGCGCGGGACCTGGGCGCGCTGCCCCTGGCGGTGCTCAGCGTGACCGAGCAGGCGCACTTCGCCGGGGTGTTGACGCGGCTGCAGGCGGAGCTGCCCTGCCTGTCCGCCAACAGCACCCACACCACCGTCCGGGGGGCGACCCACGAGGGCCTGGTGTCCCGCCGCGAGCACGCTCTGGTCGTCGCGCACGCCATCCGGGAGGTCGTCGAGGCCGCCCGCCGGGCCCCCCCGGCGGCCATGCGGGACCGCCCGCGCACCGGTGCGCTTTGAGGCGCTGCCCGGTCTATCCTGGGCCCGCCGCCCGCGGCTACCCGGGGTGCCCAAACGGCGCCCCGGCACGCGCCGAACACGAGACGGAAGGAGTCGCGGGATGCCACGCACCACTCACCGCCAATCGCCGCCGGAATCCGCCGGGCAGGACTCGCGGTCCTTGCGGCCGCCGTGGTCGCGGCGCGGGCTGCTGGGGCTCGCCCCCGGGCTGCTGCTCGCGTCCGCCCTCGCTCCCTCGCCGGCGGGGGCCGCGGCCCCCCACGGGGCGCCGTTCGCCAGCCCGGCCTCTTCGCCAGACCCGGACGCCCTGAACGCGCTGCTCGCCGCCGGCGTCGCCGGGGGGCTCCCCGGGATCGTCCTGCGCGTCGACCGCGCCGAGGCGCCCCTCTTCTCCGGGGCGGCCGGCGTCGCCAGCCTGGAGCGGCAGACCCCGCTGCGGGCCACCGACCGCTTCCGCATCTACAGCATCGCCAAGACCTTCACCGCCACCGTCGTCTTGCAGCTGGTCGACGAAGGGGTGCTCTCCCTGGAAGACACCGTCCGCCGGTGGCTGGACGACCCGGCGGTGGGCCGCATCCCCGACGCCGACTCGATCACCTTGCGCCAGCTGCTGACCCACACCAGCGGGATCTACGACTACCAGGACGAGGCCGACAGCCCCTTCTACGTCGACGCCTTCTTCGGGCCGGACGCCGACTGGGGGCGGGTGTGGACGCCCCCGGAGCTGCTGGCCTACGCCGACGGCGCCCGGCACGCCCCGTACTTCGCACCGGGGCAGGGGGTGGCGTACGCCAACACCAACTACGTCTTGCTCGGTCTGATCGTCGAAGCGGCGACCGGCCGGCCCTTCCGGGACGAGCTGCGCGACCGGGTCCTGACCCCGCTGGCCCTCGACCGCACCTCCCTGGAGGAGGGCGCGGCCGTGGCGCCGGACGTCGTGCCGGGGTACCAGCGCCAGGCCGGGCAGCTGGCCGACGTCAGTGCGGTCAACCTCACCTGGGCCTGGGTGGCCGGAGGCATCGTCTCGACGGCGCCCGACCTCGCCCGCTTCGCCCGCGCCGTCTTCGACGGGGAGCTGCTGTCGCCGGCCTCCCACGCGGCGATGCTCACGTTCGCGCCGGGGACGTGGGGGCGCCTCGAGTTCGGCATGGGCGTCTACCGGGTGTCGTCGCCGCACGGCGAGCTGATCGGGATGGACGGGGGCGGGGCCGGGGGCACCTCGACCATGGCCTGGCTCCCCGGGGCGGACGTCACCGTGGTGGTGCTGGCCAACGTCGCCGGCACCGGCGGGCTCGACCACATCCGCGACGAGGCGTTCGCCTGGGCCCTGGCCTGACCGGCCCGTCGGCGGGGTCGGTCCGGCCGCGCCCCCCGGCCGCGTCGGGTGCGCCGGGGCGGGATCGCGGCGGAGGCGTCTCCGGTCAGGCAGGCGGCCTGGCCACCGCCGGCGTCGGCGCGGACGCGCCGCGGGGTGGGTCCGCCCCGCCGCCGGCGGCCGGGTGATCGGCCGGGCCGGTGGCGCCGCCCGGCTCCGGCGCCGGCCGGCGGCGCGCGAGCCGGGTCCGGGACTGCGACCAGATCGCGAGCGGGTCGAGGCGCCACAACGGGACGAGGATGGCCAGCACGACGGTGACGTAGATGGGCATGAAGGCCAGGAGCCAGGTGGCGTACACCGAGGCGAGGGCCATCTCCTTGTCGTAGACCTCCGCCTCGTGGAACCGCGCCTCGGCCAGGTCGTCCGCCGACGGGGCCACGCCCGTCCGCTGCGCCCCGGCGATCCGCCTGGTGGTCTCCGCCAGCGCCTCGCGCTCCCGGGCGACGTACCGCTCGGTGCCCTCCAGCCGGACGGTGATCACCTGGTCGACCGCGCCGGCCGTCAGGTTGAGCGTTCCCAGACAGACCAGGAGGGCGATGAGGAGGGCGAGGCACCCCGTGAACAGCCGGAAGCCGATCCGAAGCGCCACCTGGGCCAGCAGGACGGGCACCGTCTGCACCGCGCTCCTCCCCGTCTTTCCGGCGGTCGACGACCCGGAGAGCCGCCGGCGAGGCGGACTCGCCCTCGGGTGCAGGGTACCCTGGCACAGGGGGGGGTGTCGCCGCCTGGCCCCCGGGCGCCCCCGCTCGCCGGGGGCGCCCGGGGGTCAGGCGGTTGCCCACACGTCCGGGGTCAGCTCTGCCGGGCCCCACAGGTCAAAGTGCGGCACGTAGCTCTGGACACTGCGACCGACCGCGGTCACGTAGTTCACGGAGATCAGCGGGATGAACGGCACCAGGTCGGCCTGCACCTCGTTAGCGCGCAGCGCCTGGCGCCGGCGCGCCTCGGAGTCCAGCAGCTGCCCGAAGGGGGCCAGCACCGCGTCGATCGCCGGGTCCCTGAACTTCGGGTAGTTCCGCACCCCCTCCGGCGCCAGGTGCGCCTCCACGATCGTGGCCGGATCCCCCACCACGCTCCACGCTTGAATGAGCGCGTCCCAATCGCCCTTCTCCAGATTGCCGATCAGGAAGCCTCGATCGGACGAGCCCTGGACGTTGACCTGCACGCCGAGCCGCTTCCACTGCTCTTGCAGCACCTCGCAGATGAGGTTGTTCGTGCCGTGCCAGAAGAGCCGGAAGGCGAGCGGCTGGCCGTCCTTCAGGCGCACGCCCCCGCCGGCAGGGAGTCGCCAGCCCGCCTGATCCAGGAGCTGCGCGGCTTTGGCCACGTCCGTCCGCACGTAGCCGACGCGCTGTGCCTCCGGGTACATCGGTCCGGCGGCGAGCCACGAGGGGATCGCCGTGGCGTACCCGTCGTACGCCAGCGCCAGCGCATCGCGGTCCACCGCCCACGCGAGCGCCTGGCGCACGCGCACGTCGTCGAACGGGGCCTTCGTCGTGTTCAGGTAGGCGGTGCTGGGCGTGGTGCCGGTGGGGGAGACGACGCGCATCGTCCGGCTGCGCTCCACCTGGCGCGCGGCGGCGGTCGTGATCAGGCGCACGATGTGCGCCTCCCCGCTCAGCGCGGCGAGCGTGCGGGCCTCCGGATCGACCACTTCCGTGAAGCGGATGCGGCCCGTACGCGGGGACACGCCCCAATACCTCTCGTTGCGCACCAGCGTTGCCCGAACGCGCGGCTCAAACTCGGTCACCCGGAAGTAGCCCGTGAGGTCAGCGACGCCGAGGTCGAAGGCGTTATCCGCCGGGCCATACGCGTCCCCGTTGTGGATCATCAGCAACGGGTCGGCCAGTCTGAGCAACAGGCCCGGGATCGGCACGTCCGCCTGGAAGAGCACCGCCTGCCCGCCCGCGGGCTCGATGCGGATGCCACTCAGCGGCGCCGCCGCCGGGGCCGCCAGCAGCCGCGACCGCTCGAGCGACGCGACGACGGCGCGCGCGTCCACCGGCGCACCGCGCCAGAAGGTGGCGTTCGGACGGAGATCGACGCGCCACCGGAACGGATCGAGCATCTCGGCGCTCTGCGCGAGCTCCGGCTCGACGTCGCCGTACTGATTCAGCCGGAACAGCCCCTCGCCGGCGCCGACGCCGCGCAGGAACTCGGCGCTCTGGTCGTGGACCGGGTCGAGCCCGTAGAACAGGCGATGGGCGACGATCCTGAGCTCATCGCTGACGACGGCCGCCTGCGCCAGGACGGTCCCCGACGTGGCGACGGCAGCTGCGCCGGCGGCGACACCCCCCAGCACCCGGTGCGCCGCGCGCCGGCTCAGTCCCCTGCGGCGATTCGCCGCGAGCTGTAATTCCTTCATGCCCTCTCCTTCCCAGCACGATACGAGCCGCGAATAGTACACAGTCGCATGTGCGAGAGGGGGGCCGAGCGCTGACGAGCGCTGACCCGCTCGCCGAGGGCGGGCGCATGGCCGGGAGGGCATTGAGCTACCTCCGCCTGCGGCGCGGGGCGCCCAGGGGGCGCACGTCCCGCCGGGGGGCTCCACCGCCGCGCCCGGCACCCGGAGTCCACCCCCGTCTACCACTTTCGGGGGACGCGCTCGCCCCCGGGGCCTCCGTACGCTTGGCGGCGCGCCAGGCTACGGAAGGGAGCGACGATGCCAGAGATGCCAGAGACGCCAGAACTGCTCGTGGACTTCATCACCTCGCTCGACGGCTACGGGGCCGCGGAGGGCTGGCCGGGCCTGTGGGGCCTGCAGGGGCCGGAGTACCTCGCCTGGCTGAACGAGCAGCCGGAGGCCGGCCACACCGTGCTGCTGGGCGCGACCACCTACCGGCTCATGGCGGGCCTGGCCGCCGACGGCGAGCCGGGCACCGATGCGCTCGCGGGGCTGCCGAAGATCGTCTTCTCGAGCACCCTGACGGCGCCCCTGACGTGGCCGCACACGGCGCTCGTCGCGCAGGACGCGGTGGCGTTCGTGCGGGAGCGGAAGGGCCGGCCGGGGGCCCGCCCGATGCGCACGCTGGGGAGCCTCAGCCTGTGCCGCGCCCTGCTGGGCGCCGGCCTGGTGGACCGCTTCCGCGTGGTCGTCTTCCCCGTCATCACCGGCCGCACCGGCCGGGACCGGATCTACGACGGGTACCCCGACG
>DATLLM010000021.1:0-6510 GCA_035537855.1 Chloroflexota bacterium
GTCCGCCCAGGCGCTGGTCGCGCCGTCCCGCAGGGTGCCCCGGCCGGGGCCGAACTCGTCGCCGACGAACGCCTCAACCCCCGTACCCGCCGCCGGCCCGGGCTCAGCGCCTGAAGCGCACCCGGCGCAGGCCCCGGCCGGCCCCGGCGGCGATCCGCCCCGGCGCCGCCGCCGGGGCGGCGGCCGCCTGCCCCAGGGCCCGCAGGCGGTCGGTGACGGCCCGCAGGCGCTCCGGGCTGATCAGGCGCTGAAAGGGCCCCACCCAGATCCAGCCGGCGGCGCCGGCCTGGAGCACGTCCTTCAGCGCCGACCGGCGCAGCGAGCGGGCGGCCGCCACCTGACAGAGCAGCAGGTTCTCCCGCCGGTTGTCCAGGGTGTCCCGGTTGCGGTGGAAGACGTCCTGCCCGGCCGGGGCCTCCAGGACGAAGCGGTGCATGGTCAGCCGCGGGCGCTGATTCGCGGCCACGGCCAGGCCGTTCTCCTCGCGCCAGCGCACGGCGGCGACGCGCTCGTAGTCTTCGTCGTCCACCAGGGCGAACTGCTCGGGGAGCCGTTCGGCGCCGAAGCGGGGGACGAGCGGGACGAGCCGGGGCACCGCTCAGGCGCCCCGGGGACCGGCCCCGCTGGCCGGCGACGGGAGGGCGGGAGTGGCGCTGCGCACGTCGACGATGAGCGTAGCATCCGCCCCGCCGCCGGCGCCGGGGCTTCCGGGGGTCGCTAGACTCAGCGAGACGGCCCCGTCCGCAGCGCGCCGCCCGGTCCGGCGGCGCCCGGCCGGCGCCGGCCAGGAGGCGTCCGGACGATGTCGACCGAATCCGCCCAGCCGGCGCCCGGGGCGCCGGTGCCGACGCTCTACGAGTGGGCCGGGGGCGCGCCGGCCTTCGAGCGCCTGACGGACGTCTTCTACGGCCGGGTGCGGCAGGACCCCGTCCTGGCGCCGGTCTTCGAGCACATGTCCCCGGAGCACGCCACGCGGGTGGCGCGCTTCATCGCCGAGGTCTTCGGCGGGCCCCCGGCCTACAGCGCGGCCCGCGGCGGGCACGCCACGATGATCCGGCAGCACCTGGGCCGGGGGCTGACCGAGGCCCAGCGGGCCCGCTGGGTGCAGCTCCTCGGCGAGAGCGCGGACGCGGCCGGACTGCCGGCCGATCCCGAGTTCCGCTCCGCCTTCATGGCCTACATCGAGTGGGGCACGCGCATCGCCGTGCTCAACTCGCAGCCGGGCGCCGCGGCGGTCGAGGACGCCCCCATGCCGGCCTGGGGCTGGGGGGAGGTCGGCGGCCCCTACCGCGGCTGACGGCCGCGCAGCTACGGTACCCACCCGGGCGGGCGGCCCGGGGGCCAGCGGGCGCGCCGGCCGGGAGTCCCCCCGCCGTCTCGCACTTTCGGCAGACGCCGCGGCCGGCGCCCCCACCGTAGGCTCACCGGGTGGGGGCAGCGGCGCGACGCCGCCGGTCACGCGGAATCATCCCTGGGGTAGGTGGAGACATGCGCACCTTCTACGCCGTGCTGGGCAACACCCTGGCGGCGTTCCTGACCAACACGTTCGTCTGGTTCGCCGTCACGTTCTGGGTCTACCTGGAGACCCAGTCCGTCATCGCCACGTCGGTGATGGCCGGCGTCTACACCCTGACCGTCGCCGTGTCCGGCTTCTTCCTCGGCTCGCTCGTCGACCGCTTCCCCAAGCGGCGGGTGATGGCCGGATCGAGCGCCGCCTCGCTCGGCCTCTACCTCGTCGCGCTGGGGATCTACGTCGCCACGCCGCCTGAGGTGCTCACCGACGTCTCCGGCTTCCAGCTGTGGGTCTTCGTCGTGCTCTGTCTCGTCGGCGCCGTCGTCGGCAACGTGCGGGCCATCGCCCTCTCCACCCTGGTCACGGTGATGGTGCCGGAGGCCGGCCGGGACCGGGCGAACGGCCTGGTGGGCACGGCGAACGGGGTGGCCTTCCTGGTCGCCTCGGTCTTGAGCGGGCTGGCCATCGGCTTCCTGGGCGTGACCTGGATGCTGGTGGGGGCGATCGCGGTCACCGCCCTGGTCATCCTCCACCTGCTGACGCTGCGCATCCCCGCCGCCGCCGGAGCGGGCGCGGCGGCGGACGGGGCGAGCGCCGGCGCCGGAGCGGACTCCGGCGTCGACATCCCGGGCACGATCGCCGCCATCCGGGCGGTGCCCGGACTCTTCGCCCTGATCCTGTTCCAGACCTTCAACAACTTCCTCGGGGGGGTCTTCATGGCCCTGATGGACGCCTACGGCCTGCTGCTCGTCTCGGTGCAGGTCTGGGGCACCCTGTGGGGCTTCCTCAGCCTGGGGTTCATCGTCGGCGGGCTGGTCGTCGCCCGGAAGGGGCTGGGCCGCAACCCGCTGCGGGCGCTGCTGCTGGCCAACGTCGCCATGTGGGGGGTGACCACCGTGTTCCCCCTGCGCTCCTCGATCGTGCTGCTGACGATCGGCATGTTCGTCTGGCTCTGCCTGATCCCGGTGGCCGAGGCGGCCGAGCAGACCATCCTGCAGAAGGTGGTGCCCCCGGAGCGGCAGGGGCGGGTCTTCGGCTTCGCCCAGAGCGTCGAGCAAGCGGCGACGCCCATCACCGCCTTCCTGATCGGGCCGCTCGCCCAGCTGTTCTTCATCCCCTGGATGACCGACGGCGCCGGCGCGGAGCTGATCGGCCCCTGGTTCGGCACCGGACGCGACCGCGGCATCGCCCTGCTGTTCACCGTCTCCGGGGCCATCGGGCTGGCGGCCACGCTCCTGGCCATGCGCTCCGGCGCCTACCGGACGCTCTCCGCCCGCTACGAGACCGCCGGCCCGGACGACGGGGGGGAGCGCCCGGCGGCGGACGGCGGCGCGCCCCTGGCGCGCATGGCGCCGGCCGCCGAGGCCTGAGCGGCCCCCCGCAGCCTCTTGACAGAGTGAAAAGGGCCGTATAGCCTGATCCCGCCGCGCCGCCGCCACGTCCGGCGCGGCAGGAGGAGAGGGCCCGATGCTGCACGCGCGGATGAGCCGCCGGGGGGCGGCCGGCGCCGGGATCGGCCTGGCCGGCGGCGCCCTGGCGGCCTGCCAGCCCCCGGCCGCCGGGACGCCCCCGGGCGAGCCGCCGCCGGTCGCCCGACCGGTGACGATCGAGCTGGCCACGGACTGGACGACGCCCACCCGCAAGCCGGTGATCGAGCTGATGCGGGACGGCTTCGTCGCCGCCACCCCCAACGTGACGGTCAACCTGCAGCTCGCGCCGGACAGCGGCAGCAGCGGCGAGACCTACTCGCAGCGCATCATCGCCCAGGTCGCCGCCGGGACGCCCCCGGACGTGATCGCCAACTGCTGGTTCTACCAGCACAGCGGGGCCCGGGCCGACCTCACCCGCGACGCGCCGCGGGCCGGCTACAACAAGGCGGAGGTGGTCTACCACCCCCAGTTCCAGGAGGTGGAGGGCAAGCTGCTCATGCTCTCCATGAACTCCACCGTCGGCGGCTGGATCTACAACCGGTCCCTCTTCGACGAGGCGGGGCTGAAGGACCCGGACGACGCCTGGACGCTGGACGACGTCCTCGGCGCCGCCCAGAAGCTGACCAAGCGGGAGAAGGGGCAGTGGGGCCTCGAGCTCAAGTTCGGCCCCGAGTTCGGCTGGCTCGATCCGCTGTGGGCCGGCGGCGCCGGATCGACGGGCCAGGCGAGCGCGGTGATGTTCGAGGACCGCCCGCCGCGCTCCCGGCTGGCCGAGGCCGGCGGGCCGGCGGCGTTCGAGTGGTACCTGGACTGCGTGCACAAGCACCGCGTCGCGCCGACCGCCGAAGAGACGGCCGCCCAGGGCGTCGCCTTCGCCAAGGGGAACGTCGGGCTGCGCCCCTTCGGCCTCTACAACTCCGGCGCGACGGCCAAGCTGATCGGGGACAACTTCGTCTGGTCGGCGATGCCCACGCCGCGCCATCCGGGGACGAAGCGGCGGGCGTACAGCGTCGTCCAGGAGGGCTTCGTCGTCGCCCAGGCCGCCCGCGCCCGGGGCAGCTTCGACACCGCCCTGCGCTTCGTCATGGCCTTCTACGGCGACCCGGTGATGCGCTCGGTGGCCGAGCTGCGCAGCACCCTGCCCATCGTGCGGCGCTGGATCGAGAGCAAGGAGCACCTGGCGGCGCCGCCCCTCAATCTGGAGGTCATCCCCAAGATCCTCAACGACCCGTCCTTCATCGTCGGCACGATGCAGAACTGGTCGCCGCGGCGCACCGCCTGGGACCAGGCCACGAACGCCGAGCTGCAAGCCGCCTACCGCGGCGAGGCGGCGCCCCGGGCGGCCCTGCTGGCGGCGATGGCCGCCGGCGACCGGGCCCTGACCGCGGGCTGAGCCGCCCCGGGGCGCGCCGCCGGGGGCGGCGCGCCCCGGGCGAGGAGCGCGGGCGCTAGGCCCCCGGGTTGGCCTGGGTCTCGATCTCGATCTTGATCTCGTCCCCGACGAGCACGCCGCCGGTCTCCAGGGCCACGTTCCAGGTCAGCCCGAAGTCCTTGCGGTTGATCTTCGTCTTCGCGGCGAAGGCCTTGATCCGGTTGCCCATCGGTCCGGTGCCCTCGCCGGTGAACTCGGCGTCGAGCACCACCGGGCGGGTCGTCCCCCGGACGGTCAGGTCCCCGTTGACCTTGAACGCCAGGCCCGGCCGGACGTGCGCCCCCGCCGGCAGCTCGATCCCGGTGCTCTTGAAGCTGATCGCGGGGAACGCCTCGACGTGCAGGAAGTCCGCGCTGCGCAGGTGGTTGTCGCGCATCTCCGTGCGCGTGTCCAGACTCGCGGCCTCGATCTCCACCGCGACCGAGGAGCGCTCGGGACGGGCCTCGTCTACCACGATCTCCCCGCTGAAGGCGCCGAAGCGGCCCTTCACGGTGGTGAACATCATGTGCTTGCCGCTGAACTCGATCAGGGTGTGGGTCGGGTCGAGCGTCCAGCGGGTGACGCCGGCGGTCTCCGCGAGCGTCTCCTCGGCGAGCGTGGCGGTCGGGCTGGTGGGGGTCATGGCCTCTCCTCGATTGGTTTAGAGCTAAACTATAGCAGACAATTTAGTTCTAAACCATGGCGTCAAGGGGTCGCGGGGGCCGGGGACCGGGAACCGACCCGTCAGGCGCCTGGCATTGAGCTGTCAGCGGCTCAGGACGCACCCTGGAGGCAGAGCGCGGAGCGCGGAGCGCAGAGCGCAGAGACGGCGGCCACCGGGCCGTGCGGGAGGAGCAGCGCGATGGACGAGACGGGCGGCACGGGCAACCCCATCCCCGGGACGATGCCGGGAGCGATGCCGGGAGCGATTCCCGGGGCGGCCCCCGGCGACGCGTTCGCGCGCGAGCCGGTCCCCGCCTGGCTGGACACCCGCCTGATGGACTTCGGCGCCCCCCAGGCGGTGATCGACGGCCTGATCGTCCGCCTGGGCTTCCAGGCGATGGCCCGGCTGATCGCCGACCGCCCCGGCCTGCGAATCGCCCTGATCGCCGAGTACCGGCGCCAGTGCGCGGCCATGCGCCCCCGCCTCATCCGCGAGGAGTGGCACCTTTAGGTCCTCCCCCGGAGGTCCCGTGTCCCGGCGGGCGGGCGTTCCGAGTGTGGCGCGCGTCCCGGCGTCCGGGCGCCGGCTACAGGGGGTGGCTGTAGTCGAAGGTGTGGGCCACCTCGAGGTAGCGGGCGAGCAGGTCGACCGCCGCCTCCAGGTCCGTCTCGGACGCCATCTCGTTCACGGTGTGCACGTAGCGCATGGGCACGGAGAGGGTGATCGCCGGGATGCCCGCCCGGGCGCGCTGCAGGGCCCCCGCGTCCGTGCCGCCCCGGGGGAGCACCTCCATCTGGAAGGGGATGCCCTGCTCGCGGGCGATCTGCCGCATGTGCGCCACGAGGCGCGGATCGCTGATGGACGAGGAGTCCATCACCTTGATCCCCACTCCCTGACCCAGGCGGGTGATCGCCTCCGTCTCCTTGATCCCCGGGATGTCCATCGCCAGGGTGCCGTCCAGGGCGATGCCGATGTCCGGCTCGACCCCGTACGCGGCCGTCCCCGCCCCGCGCAGGCCGACCTCCTCCTGGACGGTGGCCACGGCCACGATGTCCGCCTCGTGGGGGCCGACGCGACGCAGGGCCTCCAGCATGACGTAGACCCCGGCGCGGTCGTCGAGGGCTTTGCCGATGATGTTGCCGCCCGCCCGCTCGAGCGTGCGGTCGAGGGTCACCATGTCCCCCACCTCCACCCGCTCCCGGGCCGCTTCGCCGGGGAGGCCGACGTCGACGAAGAGCTCGTCCAGGTGGGGGCCTTTCGGCTCCTGCCCGGCCAGCAGGTGCGGCGGCTTGCCCCCCTCGGGCATGAGCACCCCGCGTAGGCGCTCGCCCCCCCCGGTGTGGACGACGACCCGCTGCGCCACGAGGACGCGCGGGTCGAAGCCGCCGACGGGCTGCAGGCGCAGGAAGCCGTCCTTGTCCACGTGGCGGACGAGGAAGCCGATCTCGTCCATGTGGGCGGCGATCATCACCCGCCGGCCCCGTCCCCGGCC
>DATLLM010000022.1:0-7757 GCA_035537855.1 Chloroflexota bacterium
CATCCGTAGAGCCCGCTCTTGCGCGGGGGCGGCCCCCGACGGGCCGCCCCCGCGCAAGAGCGGGCTCTACGGATGAATCACGTTCCCCGGGCCGCCCCCGCGCAACAGCGTGCTCTACGGATGAATCGCCGTCCCCGGGTCGCACGCGCGCAGATTCGGGCTCTACGGATCCGCCTGCTGGTCCTAATTCCGGCGGTCGCGGAGCAGCAGGAGCGGCATCTTCCAGCGCAGCTCCTTCCACCCGTCCACCACCCGCTCCCGCTCCCGCTCGCTCAGCTCCCCCTGCCCGTACTGGGCGCGCACGTACGAGGCGGCGATCGCTTCCGCCGCGCCGTCCGGGGTGCCGATGACCTCGCGCAGGCGGAGGGAGGAGATGGTGCGGTCCGACTCGATGGTGCGGGTCAGCTGATCGGTGACGCTGCGGGCGTACTCCAGGGGGGTCTGCGAGGGCTTACGCCCCAGGCCGAAGAGGGCGCCGAGGAAGGTCATCTGGCGGTAGGTGCCGCGGACGACTTCTCGGGTGGAGAGCTGGCGCGAGGCGAAGCGGGAGAGGAGCCAGAGCAGACCGCCGAGGGCGGCGCCGATGCCCAGGACGGGGAGGATGAAGGACGGGAGGGAGAAGCCGCTGGTCGGCTGGTAGACGCCGACGGATGAGGTGGCGCCGGGATCGCCGGGGAGGAGGCCGGCGAGCTCGCTCATGTCCCCGTAGTCGGCGCACTCGCCGTACTCGCCGTAGTCCCCGTAGTCGTAGCAGTCGACGCCGGAGGAGGTCGCCGCGGCGACGGACTCTTCGGGGCGCACGATGGGCGGGCGGTAGCCGGAGGGCTCGAAGGCCATCCAGCCGTAGTTGGGGAAGTAGACCTCGGGCCAGGAGTGGGCCTCTTCCTCGGTGACGACGAACTTGCGGCTGTTGTTGTCGAACTTGCCGGCGACGTACCCGGTGGCGAGGCGGGCGGGCACGCCCTGGGCGCGGAGCAGGACGACCATGGTGGTGGCGAAGTAGTCGCAGTACCCCTGCTTGAGGTCGAACAGGAAGTACTCGACGGCGTCGCGGTCCGGGGGTGGCGCCTTGACGTCCAGGGTGTACGGGTAGCGGCGCAGGAACTGCTCGACGGCGACCGCCTTGTCGTAGTTGTTCGAGAAGCGCCGGGCGAGGGTGTTGGACAGGTCGCGCACGCGCTGCGGCGTGTCCGGCAGCTGGGTGTAGCGCTTGACCCACTCCGGGATGTCGCCGGAGGCGTTGCGCAGCTCCTGGGCGCTGGCCGTGCTGGAGAAGGATTCGACGCTGTACTTGAGGGAGGGGATGGCCGGCTTCTTGGCCCGCAGCGAGGAGAAGTCGGACAGGTTGGCGTCGCCGGTGCGGGTGAAGAGCTTGTAGGGGATGCTGAGCTGGGCCGGCTCGTCGGGGGTGTAGATCAGGTCGCTACGGCTCTGGTTGACCTCGAACGTGGCCTTGACGCGCTTGCGGAGGGAGAAGCGCTGGGGGAAGATGGCCTGCTTCTCGGTGCGGTTGACCGGGAACTTGTCGCTGCTCATCCAGTCCCGGCCGGTCCAGGTGTCGTAGGTGGCGCCCCGCCAGTAGGACGGCTCGTCCGCCTGGACCTGCATCACCACCCGCTGGCTGAGCTGCACGGGGCCGGAGAGGACGAGGCGGTCGCGGCCACCGCCGGTGCCGCCGGATTGGGGGCTGTTGACGCCGGAGAAGAGGCGGTTGGAGGCGTTCTCCACCTCGCTCCACTGCTCGCCCATGTAGGACCAGAAGGCGTTGGAGAGGGGGTTGTCCGAGATCCGGGGGCCGAAGAAGGCGAGCACCGCCAGGAGGCAGATGACGACGAACGAGCTGACCGTGACGTCGAAGAGGAGCCCTTGGGGGTAGTCCACCGTCAGGCGATCCCAGCGCTTCTGCAGCGAGGCCAGGTTGATGCTGACGGCGAGCAGGAGGAGGGTGATGATGAAGACGGCGAAGGGGGCCTGGGCCTGGCCGGTGTAGGCCGCGTTGGTGGTCAGGGCGATGCCGGTGGGCAGGGCGGCGACGAGCACGTCGTGCAGCTTGAACAGGCCCCACGATCCGATGTAGCCCTGCAGCCAGGCGACGTAGGCGATGAACAGCAGGAAGATGGCGTTGTCGTTGCTGACGCGCCCGCTGGCGCCGAGCTGCGTCCAGAGGCCGATGCGGGCGCCGAAGTCCGCGGCGTTGAGGAAGAACTGCTGCACGGCGACGACGGCGGGGGGCGCCCCGCTGGGATTGGTCACCCAGCCCAGGGTGCCGGCGAGGGTGCCGAGGAAGGCGCCGGGGAGCTGCTGGGGGGGCGGCACGAGGCCGCCGACGACGACGAAGCAGAGCACGAGGCCGCCGATGACGCCGAGCGCGAGGGAGAGCCAGGCGGCCAGGCGGCTGCGGGCGAGCAGCATGCCGATCACCAGCCCGGCGATGGCCAGGGGGAAGAGGATCGCCGTCCCCTCCACCCAGTGCGCCTGGTGGACGGACCAGACGGTGGTCATCACCATCGCCAGCAGCAGCAGGAAGGAGAGCCACCCCTCCTCGGGCTGCAGCAGCGAGCGTCGCCGTTGCGCCGGCTCCGGGCGAGTGAACAGCTCGGTGACGGAGGTGGCGGCCATGTTCCCTCTCTACGTCTGGCGAAGCGGGGTCGGTTTCCCGCCTCCCCGGCGACTCAAGGTCTCGGGTCTCGGGTCTCGGGTCTCGGGTCTCAGGTTGGCGCCCGGGCGGCCGTGGCCGCGCCCGTGACGCCCTGGACGCGGCGCTGCTGCTCCCACTCGCGCTTCTCGACGGCGACGGAGCGGAACTCCTGCCCGCGCTCGACGGTGTGGACGGTGAGGCCGGCGGCGAGGAGCTGGAGGGAGAGGTCCCGGGCGCTGTGGGGGCCGCCGAAGGAGGCTTGATCGAGCAGGATGACCGCCGGGGCGGCGGCGCGGTTGCGCATCACCAGCAGGGAGTTGAGCCAGGTGGTGTCCGTCGAGGGCGTGATGACCACGATGGACAGGCCCCGCCCGAGCGTGACGGCGACGTCCGTCATCACCCGGTGCAGCGGCAGCCGGCCGTCTGCGGCGATGAGGGCCAGCTGCTCCATCAAGCGCCACAGCTGGCGGGCGCCCTTGCCGGGGGGGATGACCGTCTTCTGGGCCCCGTAGGCGACCAGCCCGACCGCCTTGTTCTCCCGGATGGCCTGGTGGATCAGGGCCGCGGCGATCTTGACCGCGTACTCCTCGGTGGACTCCTCGTCCTCCCCGGCGTGCACGGCCGCGTCCATGTCCAGGATGATCCACAGGTTGCCCGACGGCTCCAGGTCGTACTCCTTCGAGCGCAGCTCGCCGAGGCGGGCCGAGGAGAGCCAGTGGATGCGGTGCAGGCTGTCGCCCGGCTCGTACTCGCGGATGCCGGAGGCGTCCGTGGTCACGTGCAGGGTGCGCCGGCTGGAGCGGGAGGTGCCGGAGGCGGAGCCGGAGGGCATGGGCAGCCCGGGCAGATCGATCAGCGGGGGGTAGACGACGAAGCTGGTCTCGGACGGGTAGGTCACCGTGCCCTGGAAGATGCCGAAGGGGTCGCCGGTGAGGACGCGCACCGGGCCGAGCTTGAACAGCCCCCGCCGGCGGCAGACGGCGCGGGCCGTCCAGCGCCGCTCGTCCAGCCCGCCGAGGCTCTCCACCACGCCGGGGTGGTAGTGGGGGATGGTGGACTCGTCCCGCACCTCAACCCACAGGGCGGGCAGGCGCCCGTCGTTGCGGATGATGAAGTCTTCCTGGATGGTGTCCCCCACCACGCACCACTTGGTGCGCAGCACCCGGTTGACCGCCAGATTCTGGACGAGGCTGCGCGTCCAGACGAAGGTGATCACCATCAGGGCGAGCATGGCGTAGAAGAGGTAGTAGAGGATGGGCACGCCGGCCACGAGGGCGAGCAGGAAGAGGACGGCCGCGATGACGGGCAGGGCCGGCTTCTGGAGCCGGATCTCGCCGCTGGCGGGGGGCAGCCCCTCGGCGTGCTCGGCGGAGACGGGGGGGACGACCCCGATCGCTTCCAGCTGGGCGGCCGCGGAGGTGGGCTGCGAGCGCGCCGCATCGGACGCGGCGCGGGAGCGGGCGCCCAGGGCCACTAGCCGATCCCCTGCTGACGTGCCGGACGTTCAGCAGCGGGGTCAAACGGGAGCCTGAGCATCACTCCGCAGTATACCGAAGGCGGTGGGCGGCGCGTCAGGCGGTAGCCGTCCGGGACCGGCGGCGGCCTCCGCCGGGCCGCCGTCCTGGCGCCGCCCTGCGGCGGGCGGCTCAGGAGCAGCGGGGGCCGCGCCGCGGTCACTCCAGGTCCAGGGGGCGGACCATGGCGGTCTCGTCGCAGCTGGCGAACTTGGGGCAGCGGTAGCACTCGTACCACACCTTGATGTGCAGCGTGCCCTTGTCCACCTGGTAGAAGCGCAGCTTCTCGAAGAACTCCGGGACGAGGGTCAGGGTGTAGACCTTGGCGATGCCGAGCTCGCGGGCCCGGGCGACGCAGCCCTCGACGAGCCGGCGTCCGATCCCCTGCCCGGCGGCGTCCTCGGCCACGGCCAGCCCGCGCACCTCGGCCAGCCCGCCGTGCACGGGGTGCACGCCGCAGACGCCGAGCAGGCGCTCGCCCTCCAGGTAGACCTGGTACTCGTCGATGTACTCGGCCAGCTCGGCGGCCGAGCGGAAGAGCATCCGGTTGCGCCGGGCGAAGGAGTCGATCAGGGCCTTCATCGCCGGCACGTCGTCCGCCGTCGCTCGTCGCACCACCCCCGCCGGTTGGGCGGTGGCGGCGACGGGTGCGGCGGCGTCGTTGCGGGCGATTGTCTGGGCCATGCTGTCCTTCTCGGTATCTGGAATGATACACGGCAGTGTTCGCCGACACCGCCGTGACGCAGGATAGCGCGATGACGTCCGGACCGAGCAGGCGGGTCCTGCTGCTGACGTCCGACACCGGAGGCGGCCACCGCAGCGTGGCCGAGGCGCTGCGCATCGGCGCCGCCGAGCGCCAGGAGTGGCAGGTGGAGCTGGTGGTGGTCGACCCCTTCCAGCCCCTGCCGGCGGCGCTGCGCACGCACGACGGCGCCGTCCAGCCGGACGGCTTCGGCCCCTACGACCGGCTGGTCAAGCTCTACGGGCCGCTGATCATCCGGGCGCCCTGGCTGTGGGGCTGGCTGTTCCACATGGCGGACAACCGGGCCATGCTGGCGCTGTACCTGGCCTGGTTCGGGCCCTACGTGCTGCGCCGGATCGTGCGCGCGCTCCAGGCCACGGACGCGCAGGCCGTCGTCTCCGTGCACCCCCTGCTCAACCACCTGATGACCAGGGCCCGGGTGCGGATCGGGCGCCCGCGCCTGCCGCTGATGACCGTGCTGACCGATCTGGTGGACGTGCACCGCTGGTGGGTCGAGCCGGGGATCGACCAGTACGTGGTGCCGACGGACGCCGCCGCCGGGCGGCTGCACCGCCTCGGCGTGCCGCCGAGCAAGATCGCCGTGCTGGGCATCCCCCTGCGCCGGGAGTTCGGCACCACCGCCGTCTCGGCCCGGGAGATGCGCGTCCGCCTGGGGCTCGACCCGGACGTCTCCACCGTGCTGCTGATGGGCGGCGGGGACGGCGCGGGGCGCCTGGTGGCGACGGCCCGGGCCATCGGCGAGCTGGCGGCGCGCGGCGTGCCCCCGTTCCAGCTGGTCGTGCTGAGCGGCCGGAACCACCACGCCCGGAACGAGCTGGAAGCGCGGCGCTGGGGCATGCCGTTCGTCTGCCAGGGCCACGTCAACAACGTGGCCGACTACATGACGGCCGCCGATCTGGTGGTGACCAAGCCGGGGTCGCTCACCGTGGCCGAGGCGCTGACCATGGGCCGCCCGCTGATCCTCGGCCGCCCCCTGCCGGGGCAGGAGGAGGGGAACATCCCCTTCGTGGTCGAGGCCGGCGCCGGCCTGGCGTACCAGTCCCCCGGCGAGGCGGCGGATGCGGTGGAGTATCTGCTGGGCGACCCGTCGACGCGGTGGGAGATGGGGCAGCGCGCCGCCCGCCTGAGCCGCGCGCGGGCCACCGAGCGCACGCTCGACCTGCTCCAGAGCCTGCTGCTGCGCGCGGAGGTCGCCCGCCCGGCGCCGGGCGGGCGGGTGTCGCGCTGAGCCCACCGCAGGTGCCGACCGGCCGCCGTCCATTCGAGCGCAGGAGACAGACCGAGATGAGCGAACGACCGCTGCTGGCGATCACCATGGGCGACCCGGCCGGAGTCGGGCCGGAGGTGACCGTCAAGGCGCTGGCCGAGGACAACGCCCTCTACGCCCTGGCCCGCCCCCTGGTGATCGGGGACGCCGGCGTGCTGCGGGAGGCCGCCGCCGCCGCCGGACTGGACGTCACGGTGCGTCCCCTCGAGGCCCCCGACCGGCCCGCGGCGGCGCCCTACGACGGGTCGGCCGTCGACGTGCTCGATCTGGCCAACGTCGATCCGGCGGACTGGGCCTGGGGCAAGCTCTCCGCCGGCAGCGGCCGGGCGGCGATGCAGTACATCGAGCGGGCGATGGCCCTGACCGACGCGGGCGCCGCCGCGGCCATCGTCACCGCCCCCATCAACAAGGAAGCGACCACCCTGGCCGGCTACACCGAGCTGGGCCACATGGAGCTGTTCGCCAAGAAGTACGGCGCCCAGAACCAGGCCACGATGCTGGTCAGCGGGCGCCTGCGCTGCGTCCACCTCTCCACCCACTACTCCCTGCGCCAGGCCCTCGACCGGATCACCCGGGAGCGCGTCTTGCAGCGGATCGTGACCACGGACGAGGACTTCCGGCGCTGGGGGATGGCCCGGCCACGGATCGTCGTCTCGGGGGTGAACCCGCACAACGGCGAGGGGGGGCTGATGGGGACGGAGGAGATCGAGCAGCTGGCGCCGGCGGTGGCCGACGCCCGGGCGCTGGGGATCGAGGCCTTCGGGCCGTACCCGGCCGACTCGGTCTACGTGCGCGCCATGCGCGGCGAGTTCGACGCCGTGGTGGCGATGTTCCACGACCAGGGGCACATCCCCGTCAAGGTGCACGGCTTCGAGGAGAGCGTCAGCGTCGCCCTGGGCCTGCCGATCGTGCGCACCTCGGTCGACCACGGCACGGCCTTCGACATCGCCGGTACGGGGAAGGCGGACGCCCACTCGATGGCCGAGTCGATCCGGGTGGCCGCGCAGATCTGCGCCCGCACCTGGCTGGAGGACTGAAAGGAAAGGAGCAGAAGGGGCGGGATCCGAAGGAGCAGCATCCGAGGAGGACGAGTCTGTGCGGCGGCGGCCTGGGGGAAGGCGATTCATCCGAGGAGGACGCTCTTGCGCGGGTACGGCCCGGGGGAAGTGCTTCATCCGAGGAGCACGATTATGCGCGGGGACGGCCCGTAGCGGGCCGCCGCCAGGGGGCCGCGAGGCCGCCCCGTCCACGGCTGAGAAGGGGAGTACCGGACCACTGCCCGCTGCCAAACGGCTCAGCCCGCACCTCACCCTCGTCCGGGCCGTCGACGGCCCCGGGCGAAGCCCCTCGGTCGCACTCCGCCCACCGGTGGGCAGCCGAGTGCCCGGGCAAGACCCCGCGGCCTCTCCCTGCCCACGCCTTCGCGGCCGTAGACCAGGCGGCCTCGCGGCCCCCTGGCGGCGGCCTCCAACGGCCGTACCCGCGCAAGAGCGTCCTCCTCGGATGAAGCACTTCCCCCGGGCCGTACCCGCGCAAGAGCGTCCTCCTCGGATGAAGCACTTCCCCCGGGCCGTA
>DATLLM010000023.1:0-23807 GCA_035537855.1 Chloroflexota bacterium
GGATGCCCCGGCTGGGCGGGGTGAAGCAGAGGGTCAGGGTGACCTCGAAAGGGTCCAGGGCGCGCATCACGTCGTCGTAGAACGCGAGGGCCCCGGCGGTGTGCCAGTCCGCCCAGGAGACGCCGGTGCGCACGGCGCGCACGCCGAGGCGCTTGAGCCAGGTGACCGTGGCCTCGAGCTGCTCCCGATCGTGCAGGTGCAGCCACTGGCAGATTCCCAGATCGGGCGGGAACTCCCGCAGGGCGAGCTTGGGGCGTCCGCTGTCTGTCAGCAGGCCGAACGAGAAGTGGCGGTAGTAGGCGGAGCCCTCCGACTCCCGATGGCGCGTCTCCGCCGGGCGGTTATGGTGCAGATCGAAGAGGGAGTACCAGAAGATCTGGTCGACCAGGGGGGGCAGGATCTGGACCGTTTTGCGCAGGCCGAGGGCCTGCACCTCCTCGCACCCGAAGCTGGAGACGCCGACTTCGGTGGCCCAGATGGGGCGCCGGGTGACCGCCCGCACCTCGGCCACCCGCTGCGGCCACTCCTCGATCTGCCACAGGTGCCAGTCGAAGGGGAAGCCGTGCACCGCCACCACGTCCAGCTCGGATTCCAGGGCGTGCTGGTGCATGATCAGCGCGACGAAGTCGGGGTCGATGGGGGCGATGCCGCCGAGGACGACGTCGATCCCCGGGGCCTCGCGGCGCACCGCCGCCGCCGCCCAGCGGCACATCAGGGCGTAGATGGCCCACTGGGGATCGATCGAGTAGTCCCAGTGGGAGAGGTTGTTCGGCTCGTTCCACAGCATCACGGCTTTGAGCATCAGGTGGGCCCCCTTACCCCCCGATCACCCGATCACCCGGTCACCCGGTCCCCCGGTCCCCCGATCACGGGAGCGGGGGGCCGCGCGGCGGGCACGCCGAGGGCGGCGACGAGGGCTTCGAGCCGGGCGGCGCGGTGGGCGTAGGTGTGGCCGGCGAGGACGCGGGCCCGGGCGGCGCGGGCCAGCGCGCGCCGCGCCTCGGGCGCCAGGTCGAGGGCGCTCAGCACGTCCTCCCGCCGCCCGGCGAGGAGCACCTCGGCGTCCGGCCGGAGGACGTCCTCGATCCCCTCCCAGCGGTCTGAGATGAGGGGCGCGCCGCAGGCGGCGGCCTCGAAGAGGCGCACCGACGGCGACCACCCCCAGCGCTGCATCTCCTCCCGGGTCAGGTTGAGCTGCCAGTCGCAGCTGGAGTAGTAGGCGGCGTGCTCCCCGGGGTTGACGTGGCCGAAGCGCCCCACGTTCGGCGGCCAGTCGCTCGCCCCCCCGTCCGGACCGGCGAAGACGAAGCGGCGCTGCGGACGGGCCCGGGCCGGGGCGGTGAACAGCTCGGCCATCGCCGCCCGCCGGTCGGGGTCGAGCGTGCCCAGGAACCCCAGATCGCAGCGGTAGGCCGCGACCGGCTCGGCCGGGCGGTGCAGGGCGGGATCGACGGCGCAGTAGAACGCCTCCGGGCGGCGCGCCCCCCAGCGGCGCAGCTCGTCCAGCACCGGGCCCCCGGCGAACGAGAGCACCAGATCGAACGCGGGGAGCTGCCGGGGGGAGAGGTAGGCGGCGGCGCCCTCGCGGGCGAAGGCGGTCAGCGTCTTGGGGGTGTCGATGTCGTAGTAGACGAGCAGGGCCGCGGTGCGCCCGGGGAGCCACCCGGCGATGGCCCGTCCGTCTCCGGCCAGGCTCCCCAGCACGACCACGTCCGCGGCGGCGGCGGCGGCGGCGGCGTCCGGCGGGGGCCAGGTCTGGTAGCGCCGGATGTCGCAGTAGGGCGCAGCCGGGAGGTCGCAGTTGCTGTCGTACCACTCGGTGCGCCGCTCGTAGAAGACGGCGCTGTGCCCGCGGTCGTGGAGGGCCTTCAGCAGCCCCCGGTAACAGGTGGCGTGGCCGTTGCCCCACGAGGAGCTGATGGAGAGGCCGAAGAAGACGAGTCGCATCGGCGTGGGCAAGCGCTCCAGGCACGTTCCGTTCCGCCCGCCAGGGGCCGCCGGGCGGCCCGGCGGCGCCCACCGCGCCCCCCCTTGTTACCATAGCCTGTGAGAGGTGAGATGGTAGCGACCGTTGAGAGGCCGGCCGGTCAGGACCCCTCTGGCCGGCGGGGCGCCGGAACCGCCGGCAGAGCCCAGCGCGAGGTCAACCTCCGAATCCCGGGGCCCACCACGCTGCCCCCGTCCGTGCGCAGGGCCCTCTCCGGGCAGATGATCAACCACCGCGGCCCGGAGTACGCGGCCCTGCAGACGGAGACCGTCGAGGGCGTGAAGCGGGTCTTCAACACCCGCAACGACGTCCTCTTCTTCCCCGGCTCCGGCACCGGCGGCCTGGAGGCGTCGCTGGTGAACTGCTTCTCCCCGGGGGACACCGTGCTCTCCGTCACCGTCGGCTCCTTCGGCGAGCGGTGGTACGAGATCGCCCGGGCTTTCGGCCTGAACGTCGAGCAGCTGCCCTTCCCCTGGGGCGCCGGCGCCGACCCGGAGGCGGTCGCCCGGCGCCTGGCCGATGGCCCCCCGGTGAAGGGGGTGATGATCACCCACAACGAGACGTCGACCGGGGTGACCAACCCGGTGGCCGCGATCGCCCCGGCGGTGCACGGGGCCGGGGCCCTGCTGCTCGTGGACGCCGTCTCCTCCATGGGCGGCCTCCCCTTCGAGACGGACGCCTGGGGCGTCGACGTGGCCGTCACCGGGTCGCAGAAGGCCTGGATGATCCCGCCCGGGATGACCATGCTCTCCGTCTCCGAGCGCGCCTGGGAGGCCGCGGCGGCGGCGAAGCTGCCCCGCTCCTACTGGGACTTCCGCGCCGCCCTGTCCTACCAGAAGCGGGGGCAGACGCCCTACACCCCGGCCATCACCCAGATGTACGGCCTGCGGGAGGCCCTCCGCCTGATCGAGAAGGAGGGGCTGGACAACGTCTTCCGGCGCCACCACGAGATCGCCGAGTACACCCGCAAGGGCGTGCAGCGGCTGGGCCTGACCCTGGCCGCCGACCCGCGCTACCTCTCGGACACGGTGACCGCGGTCGTCGCTCCCGAGGGCGCGAACATGAGCGCCGTGCACAAGCGCCTGCGCGAGGAGTTCAACGTCGTCCTGGCCACCGGGCAGGAGCAGTGGCGGGACAGCCACTTCCGCATCGGCCACCTGGGCTACGTGCGCCGGGCGGACATCACCCGCGCCCTGGAGGCCCTGGCGGCGGTGCTCCAGGAATCTCCGGCCCCGGGGCCGGGCCGCTAGACCGCCGATGACGACGCCCACCCGCATCCTGGTCGCCGACGCGCTGGCCGAGGCCGGCGTCGAGATCCTGCGCACGGAGGCCCAGGTCACGGTCGAGACGGGGATGTCCCCGCAGCGCCTGATCGAGACCATCCCGGAGTACGACGCCCTGGTGGTGCGCAGCGCGACGCGGGTGTCGAGGGAGGTGCTGGAGGCGGGGCGCAGGCTGCGCGCCGTCGCCCGCGCCGGGGTGGGCGTCGACAACATCGACGTCGAGGAGGCCACCCGGCGGGGCATCGTGGTGGTCAACTCCGCCGGGGGCTCGACCTTCGCCGCCACGGAGCACACCTTCGCCGTCCTGCTCGCCCTGGCCCGCAACGTGCCCCAGGCGATGCAGTCCCTGCGTGGCGGGGAGTGGACGCCGGGGCGGTTCGTCGGCACCGAGCTGCGGGGCAAGACGCTCGGCGTCGTCGGGCTGGGCCGGATCGGCACCCAGGTGGCCCGGCGCGCCCTGGCCTTCGAGATGCGGGTCATCGCCACCGACCCCTTCATCTCCCGCGAGCACGCCGAGAGCAACGGGGTGGAGCTCGTCCCGCTGGACACCCTCCTGGCCGAGTCGGATGTGGTCACCCTCCACGCCCCGCTCAGCGCCCAGAGCTCGGACCTGATGGGCACGGCCGAGTTCGTGCGCATGAAGCGCGGCGCCCTGCTGGTCAACTGCGCCCGGGGCGGCTTGCTCGACGAGGCGGCCTTGATCAAGGCGCTCGACGGCGGCCTGCTCGGCGGGGCGGCGCTCGACGTCTACCACGAGGAGCCGACGACGAACCGGGCCCTGGTGGAGCACCCCCGGGTGGTCGTCACCCCGCACCTGGCGGCCTCGTCCCGCGAGGCGCAGCAGGAGGTGGCCACGGACGTCGCCCGGCTGATCCTGGCCTGCCTCCGGGGCGAGCACGTCTCCGGGGCGGTCAACGCGCCGCTGCGCGTCGCCGGCGACCTGGAGTTCATCGAGCCCTACCTCGCCCTGGCCGAGAAGCTGGGGCGGGCGATGACCCAGCTGACCGAGGCCCGCCTGGAGCAGGTGGAGCTGACCTACGCCGGCGAGCTGGCCGGCCACGACGTCACCCCCCTGACCGCCGCGGCGATCAAGGGCCTCCTCGCCCCGGTCACGGAGCAGCGGGTGAACCTGATCAACGCCCGGCTGGTGGCCCGCAGCCGGGGGCTCAACGTGCGCGAGCAGAAGGCCGACCGGCCGGAAGAGAACTACACCAACTTGATCACCCTCACCGTGCGCGAGAACGGCGCCGAGCGCGTCGTCGCCGGGACGATCCTGCAGGACTCGCCGCGGATCGTGCGCATCGACGACTACCGGGTGGACGTCGTGCCCGAGGGGCACGTCCTGGTCACCCACCACCTCGACCGGCCGGGGATGATCGGGCGCGTCGGCACCCTGCTGGGCGACGGCGACGTGAACATCTCCGCGATGCAGGTGGGGCGGCGCGGCCGCCGGGGCGCCGCGATCATGATCCTCAACCTGGACGAACCGCTGGCACGGGAGCTGGAGGCGGAGATCGCCGCCATCCCGGACGTGCGCAGCGTGAAGCAAGTCTCGCTGTGAGCACCGCGCCTGCGCTCGAATACGACTACATCGTCGTCGGCAGCGGCATCGCCGGCCTGTTCACCGCCATGCTGGCGTCCGAGCACGGCCGCGTCGCCGTCGTCACCAAGGGGCGGCTCTCCCAGACCAACACCCGCTGGGCGCAGGGCGGGATCGCCGCCGCCGTCGCGGCGGACGACTCGGCCGCCCTGCACGCCGCGGACACCCTGGTCGCCGGCGCCGGGCTGTGCGATCCGGAGGCGGTGCGCGTCCTCTGCGCCGAGGGGCCGGACCGGATTCGCGACCTGATCCGGGCCGGCGTCGACTTCGACACCGTGGACGGCGCCATCTCGCTGGCGATGGAGGGCGCCCACTCGCGGCGCCGCGTGCTCCACGCCCGGGGCGACGCCACCGGGGCGGAGATCGAGCACGCCCTCACCCGCACCGCCACCCGCTCCCCGGCCGACCTGCTGGAGCACCACCTCCTGCTCGACCTCACCGTCGAGGGCGCGCGCTGCACCGGGTGCAGCGTGCTCGATCTGGGGTCGGGGACCGTCCGCCGGCTGCGCGCGGCCCACGTCGTCCTGGCCACCGGCGGGGGCGGACACCTCTTCGCCCACACCACGAACCCGCCGGTGGCGACGGCGGACGGGGTCGCCGTCGCCCTGCGCGCCGGGGCGGAAATCGCCGACCTCGAGTTCTTCCAGTTCCACCCCACCGCCCTGATGAAGAGCGGCGCCCCCCGCTTCCTCATCTCCGAGGCCACGCGGGGGGACGGCGCCTACCTGCTCAACACGGACGGCGAGCGCTTCATGCCCCGCTACGACGAGCGGGCCGAGCTCGCCCCGCGTGACGTGGTCGCCCGGGCCATCCTCAAGGAGCTCGCCGCCACCGGGCAGCCCCACGTCTGGCTCGACCTGACCCACCTCGACCCGGCCCGGGTTGAGGCGCACTTCCCCAACATCGCCCGCGTCTGCCGCCGCCACGGGATCGAGATCACCACCCAGCCCATCCCCGTCGCCCCGGCCGCCCACTACATGATCGGGGGCATCCGCACGGACGTCTGGGGCCGCACCTCCCTGCCCGGGCTGTTCGCCGCCGGGGAGTGCGCTTCGAGCGGCGTCCACGGCGCCAACCGCCTGGCCTCCAACAGCCTGCTGGAAGCGGTCGTCTTCGCCCGGCGGATCGTGGACGCCAGCCGGGGCGACCTCGCCCCGGTGCCCCCCCCGGCGCCGGAGGAGACGGAGACGGCGCCGCCGGTCGAGGTCTCGGTGCTGGAGTCCCTGCCCCCGCCGCCGGACGGGGCGGCGCGGGTCTCCGCCGCCCGGGTGCGGGCCCTGCTCTGGGAGCGCGTCGGCATCACCCGCGACGGGGCCGTCCTGGAGGAGACCGAGGCCACGCTGCGGCGCTGGCTCGCCGCCGTCCGCCCCCGCCTCGACCGGCCGTCGGTCGAGCTGGCCAACATGACCCTGGTCGGCTGGCAGATGGCCCGGGCGGCCCTGCGCCGGCAGGAGAGCCGGGGGGCGCACTACCGGAACGACTTCCCGGAGACCCTCCCTTCCTGGCGGCGCCGCCTGGCCGTGCGCCTGGCCGGCCCCCACCCGCTCGGCTTCTGATCCTCCCGGCCGCGATCCCGGCCGCCGCACCGCGCCGGCGGCCGGGGGGTATCCTACTGCTACCGATGCTGCGTACCTTCGAGCTCGACCGCCGCGCCGTCCGCCGCGCCGTCGCCGACGCCCTCGCCGAGGACGTCGGCCCGGGCGACGTCACCACCCTGGCCACCATCCCGGCCGGCGCCACCTGCGAGGCCCTGCTGCGCACGCGCGACCCGGGGGTCGTCGCCGGCCTCCCGGTGGCCATCGCCGCCTTCCGCCGGCTCGACCCCGCGGTGGAGATCGTCGAGTACCGCCACGACGGCGACGCCGTCTCCCCCGGCGACCGCCTGCTCTCCGTCGTCGGCCCGGCGCGCGCCGTGCTCACCGCCGAGCGGGTGGCCCTCAACTTCGCCCAGCGCCTCTCCGGGGTGGCCACGATCACCGCCCGCTTCGTCGCCGCCGTGGCCGGAACGAAGGCCACCATCGTGGACACGCGCAAGACCACACCGGGCCTGCGCTATCTGGAGAAGTACGCCGTGCGGGTGGGGGGCGGGCACAACCACCGCTTCGGCCTGTACGACGGCGTGCTGATCAAGGACAACCACATCGCCGCCACGCCGGACGGGATCGGGGGCGCCGTGCTCGCCGCCCGGCGGGCGGTGCCCCACAGCCTGCGCGTCGAGGTGGAGACGGATTCGCTCGACCAGGTGCGGGAGGCGCTCGAGGCCGGCGCGGACGCCATCCTGCTGGACAACATGTCCCCCGAGACGATGCGCCAGGCGGTGGAGATCGTCGGCGGGCGGGCCATCACCGAAGCGTCGGGGGGAATCACCCTGACCACCGTGCGCGCCGCCGCCGAGAGCGGCGTCGATCTGATCTCCGTCGGCGCCCTGACCCACTCCGCCCCGTCGCTCGACCTGGGGCTGGACTTCACCCTGCACGGCGCAGGCGTCCGGATCTCTACCTACCCCGATGAGCGCGCCCCGTCTCCCTCAAGCTGACGGGACGGCAGACTCCATCGTGGTAGCACTGTAGGAGTGTAGGAGGGCCCGCGTGGCAGCTGAATCGTCTTCCCCCCGGATCGTGTTCGAGCGGCAGTACCGTACGCCCCAGTCCGAGGGGTACCACGTCATGGCCGGGGACACCCGTCTCGGCCACCTCGACCTGCACTTCACCCACAGCAGCGTCTACGCCACCCTGGTGCTGGAGGCCACGCTCGCCGAGGAGCAGGTGCTCGACCTGATCGAGCGGATCGACGAGTCGCTCGTCCTCTCCGCCGAGGTGGAGCGCGAGGACCTGCTGGTCACCGTCTTCCAGGGCCGCCAGACCGGCTTCTACTCGGACGACTATCTGGACGAGCGGATGCAGCGCCGGGCCAGGGCGGAGACCGCGCCGGACGCGAACTAGTCGGTCCTCCCCCGGAGGGCCCCCGTCCCGCCGGGCGCCGCCGGGCGCCGCCGGGCGCCGCCGGGGAAGCGAGGGGCGAGGGCGTCCGCGCCGCGGGTGCGCCCGCCACTCAAGGCGCGGGCACGGCGCTGGCGTCCGGACGCGGGGCGCCGCCGCGCTCCGCCGTGTCCGCCGCCAGGGCGTCGATCGCCCGCCGCCGGGCGCGGTGGAAGGTGCCCTCGCTCAGGTGGTAGCGCTGCATGATCTGTTTGTTGGGGCGTCCCTCGACGTACGCCTCCTGCAGCACCAGGTAGTGCAGCCACCCGCCCTGGGCGCCCTGGGCGCCGGGATTGGGCCGCGGCCCGGCGGGGCGCAGCCGGGCGATGGCCTCGGTCAGGAACTGCCGCAGGCGCGTCGCCCGCTCCAGGGGTGGCGCGGGCGTGGCCAGCGCCGGCAGGCGATCGAGGAGGGGATTCTCGCTCAGGGCCGGGAGGTCGTTCAGCCGGCGCAGGGCTCCCTCCACCAGGACGCGCAGGCTGGCCTGCGCCGTCGCCTCGGGGTCGGGCGCCGGGCCCCCCGTCTCCGGCGCGGGGGAGCGCACCAGCGCGCCGACCGTCTCCCGCGCGTCGGCCAGGGCGGAGAGGGTGTCCGGCTGCCGGACCACCCGCTCGGTCAGGGCGCCGAGCTGCGCCCGCAGCGCGCCCCCGGCCCGGCCGTAGAGCAGCCGGTCGAAGAAGGCCCCGCGGCGGACGACGACGACGTGGGTCGTGACCGCCAGCAGCAGCAGCGGCAGCGCCCGCTGCGGCCAGGCGACGTCGAGCGGCAGCAGGACGAGCAGGGCCAGGCTGTAGAGCAGCACCAGCGCCCCGGTGGAGAGGGCGAAGGCGATGGCGTCCCCGCCGGCCACCTCCCCGGCCACCAGGGCGCCGTAGCGGGCGATCGTCCAGCCCACGATGCCCATCCCGGCCAGCACGAGGGCGTGCCCGGGGAGGCCGGAGAAGGCCAGGTCGGACGCCGCCAGGCCGAGGTAGACCGCTCCCAGCAGGAACAGCGTGGCGGCCACCACCAGCCAGCGGAATCGCGCCCGCAGGGAGGTCCCCGGCGCGCTCGACCGCCACAGGGAGACCAGGTTGACGGTGGCCCACACGGCGCACCCCAGCGCGTAGGCGATGTACAGCGGGTAGAGCGGCCCGGGTGGCGAATGCCGCGCCTCCGGCACGGCGGCGACCAGCCCCGCCAGCCCCTCGAGCGGCGTCAGCGGCGCCGGCAGCGCGGCCGGCTGGCCCTCCCCGGCGCTCCACCCCCGCACCAGATCGGTCGGGGCCAGCAGGGCGAAGACGATCCCCAACGGCAGGGCGGTGAACAGGGCCAGCCGGAACAGCCGGCGTTGCGTCGGGCGCTGCGCCGCCTCCGCCTCGTCCTCGCTCAAGGCGGCGGTCAGCAGCAGCCACAGCGCCGGGAGCAGCGCCGGCCCCGGCCAGCTGACCCGCGACCACAGGGCCCACGTCGCGCCGTCCGGGGCCAGCTGGGACAGCCCCACCCCCAGCTCGTAGAGCACCAGCGCCCACATGGCCAGGGCGGCCAGCGCCGGCACGGGCCGCCAGCCGGCGCGGCTGACCACGTACAGACTCAGGGCCCAGACGGCGAGCGCGCCGGCGCACTCCACCCCCACCTCGGCCCAGATCGATCCGCCGGCGCCCACGCCTGTCTCTCGTCCTCCCCCCGCGCCCGGCGGCGGCCATCCCGGGGCCGGCCCGGCGGCGCCGGCGGCGGCTAGCGCCGGCCGGTGACGCTGCCGCCGGGAACGGGGACGGTGTCCAGGATCTCCTGGACGATCAAGCGGGTGTCCACGTTACGGATCCGCGCCGCGGGGGAGACGATGAGGCGGTGGGCGAGGGTGGCGGGGGCCAGCGCCTTGACGTCGTCCGGGATGACGTAATCGCGGCCGTGCAGGGCGGCCCGGGCCTGCGCGGCCCGGCTCAGGGCGGCCGAGCCACGGGGGGACGCTCCCAGGTAGACCTCCTGGTGCTCGCGCGTCGCCGTGGCCACGTCCACGATGTACTGCATGATCAGCGGGCGGTCGACGTAGATGGCCTTGGTGCGCTGCTGCAGGCTGAGCAACTCCTCGGCCGAGATGACCTCCCCGATCTCGTCGATGGGGTGAGCCAGGAGCTGCGAGGCCAGGATGGTGATCTCGTCCCCCCGGGAGGGGTACCCCAGGTTGATGCGCATCAGGAAGCGGTCGAGCTGGGCCTCCGGCAGGGGGAAGGTGCCCTCGTACTCGATCGGGTTCTGGGTGGCCATGACCAGGAACGGGGAGGGCAGCTGGTAGGTCACCCCGTCCACCGTCACCTGCTGCTCCTCCATCGATTCCAGGAGGGCGCTCTGGGTCTTGGGGGTGGCCCGGTTGATCTCGTCCGCCAGGACGATCTGGGCCATGACCGGGCCGGCGCGGAACTCGAACTCCCCGGTCTTCTGGTTGTAGATGGTCACCCCGGTGACGTCCGAGGGGAGCAGGTCCGGGGTGAACTGGATGCGCTTAAAGGTGCAGCCGACGCTCTTGGCCAGGGAGCGGGCGAGCATGGTCTTGCCCGTTCCGGGGACGTCCTCGATCAGGATGTGGCCACCGCTGAGCAAGGCGATCAGGGCCAGCTCGACCTCGGCGTGTTTGCCGACGATCACCCGCTCGACGTTGGAAACGATCCGCTCCGCAACCGTCCTGATCTCTTCCGCGGGCGGCTCCCCTTGTGGTGCGGTGGCAGAAGGGGTGGCGGGTGGCGTCGTCGTCATGCTCCGGCTTCAGCACCGGAGTATACCAACCCCCGAGGGGGGCGCGGCGGGGCCGGCGGCCCCGAGTACCAGGGGCGACGCGGCGTCCTCCCCTGCGCCGCCGGCTGGGGCGCGCGCCGCCGGCCCGGGCGCCGGCTCAACGCCCGGCCGGCCCGGCGGCGGCCGCCGCCGCTTTGGCCTGCAGCCACAAGGCGTCGAGGCCGGCGGCGTCGTACTCGTCCAGCGTCTTCCCCGCCGCGCCGGCGGCGGCCTCCATCGCGGCGAAGCGAGCGCGGAACTTCCCGTTCGCCTCGCGCAGGGCCTCCTCGGCGTCGATCCCCAGGCGCCGGGCCAGGTTGACGACGGAGAACACCAGATCGCCCAGCTCTTCCTGGCGCGACTCCGGCGGGGCGTCCGTCAGCTCGCGCGCCTCCTCGGCCACCTTGTCCACCACCCCCCCGACGTCCGGCCAGTCGAAGCCGACGCGGGCGGCCCGCGCCTGCACCGCCTGGGCGTAGGCCAGGGCCGGCATCGCCCGCGAGACCCCGTCCAGCATCGACTTCGGCGCCGCCCCGGCCTCGCCCTGGCCCTCGCCCCTGGCCCGCCGCTCCGCCCGCTTCAGCGCCTCCCAGTTGCGCAGCACCGTCTCGGCGTCGCCGGCCGGCTCGTCGCCGAAGACGTGCGGGTGGCGGCGGATCAGCTTGGAGACGATCCCGGCGACGACGTCGCCCAGGTCGAACTCTCCGGCCTCGTCCGCCACCTGGGCGTGGAAGACGATCTGCAGCAGCAGGTCGCCCAGCTCCTCCTCGAGCGCGCCGGCGTCGCCGGCGTCGAGGGCGTCGAGCGTCTCGTACGTCTCTTCGAGCAGGTACTTGCGCAGGCTGGCGTGGGTCTGCTCCCGGTCCCAGGGGCAGCCGTCCGGCGCCCGCAGGCGGGCCATGACCAGCTGCAGCGTCTGCGGCTCCCGGGCCGCCCGCAGCGGCGCCAGCGGGGGCACCCAGAGGGAGGTCAGGTGGTCGGCGAAGCCGTCCCGGTCGACCTCGTACAGCGGGCGCCGGGAGACCGTCTCCTGGCCCGGGACGCCCGCCGCGCGGACGAGGAGCACCGGGTGGTCGTCCGGGTAGTGGCGCCCCAGGGCCAGCTTGACGCCGGAGGCGATGCGCCGCGAGTAGACCTGGCAGACGAGCAGGGGGACGGTGGGGTCGATGCGCCCCAGGGCGAGGGCGTCGGCGACGCGCAGGGCGTCCCCGGCGGTGTCCGCGGCGCCCTCGGGCGCGTCCTCGGAGAGGGCCAGCAGGGCCGTCACGGCGTCCACGAAGCTCAGCCCGGAGACCAGTCGCACGGCGATCCCGGCGGGCGCGGCCAGGCGGCGCAGGCGGGGCACGGTGGCCTCGCCGATGGCCGGGTGCCCGGGCACGGCGTAGACCAGCTCGGCGTCCTCCGGCAGGTCCAGGACGGCGTCCAGCACCGCCCGGGCGATGGCGTCGTAGACGGCGTCGAAGTCCGCGCCCCGCTCGTAGAGGTGGTCGAGCGCCGGGGCGTCCCGCAGCACGGGCCAGGCGTCCACGGTGGGGTGCACGCGGGTGCGCAGCAGGAGCCGTCCGGCGCCGCCGGCGCGCTCCAGCACGTCGCGCGCCTCTGCGGTGAGCTGGCCGGCGCCTCCCGGGCCGAGGCCGGCGATGACGAGGGTACGCATCCGTCGAGCAGAGCCTTTCCGGTACACCGTAGCACCCGTGAGCAGCCCCCCGGGGACCGGAGAGCGGGGACACCCGGCTGCTATCATCGCCCCGTTCCATGGTGCAATCCGAGGCCGCCGCGACGGAGGCCGAGCTCAAGCGCACGCCCCTCTACGACCTCCACGTCCGGGCCGGCGGACGGATGGTGCCCTTCGGGGGCTGGGCCATGCCGGTGCAGTACCCGACCGGGGTGCTGACCGAGCACCACGCCGTCCGCCAGCGGGCCGGCCTGTTCGACATCGGCCACATGGGGCAGATCGCCTTCGAGGGGCCGGACGCCCTGGAGTTCCTGCAGTGGGTCACCACCCACGACGTCTCCCGGCTGACGGTCGGCGCCGCCCAGTACTCCCTGCTCTGCAACTACGACGGCGGGGTGCTGGACGACGTCATCGTCTACCGCCTGGCGGAGACGCGCTACCTGATGGTGGTCAACGCCGCCAACGCGGACGCCGATCAGGCCTGGCTGGAGGGCCAGCTGACCCGGCCGGGGCGGGGGGTCAACCCCGACCGCGTCCTCGCCCAGCGCCTCTCCCCGCCGCGCACCCTGCTCGCCCTGCAAGGGCCACGGGCCACCGCGGTGCTGCGCCGGCTGACCGCCGATCCGGTCGGGGCGCTGGCCAACTACCACGCCCTGGAAGGGACGGTCGACGGCGTCCCGGCGCTGATCGCCCGCACCGGCTACACCGGCGAGCGGGGCTACGAGATCGCGTTCGACGGGGCCCAGGCCGCGCAGCTGTGGACGGCCCTGCTCGCCGCCGGCAAGGAAGAGGGCCTGATCCCCTGCGGCCTGGGGGCCCGGGACACCCTCCGGCTGGAAGCCGGGATGGCCCTCTACTCCCACGAGCTGACCCAGGAGACGACCCCGTTCGAGGCCGGCCTGGGGCGGGTCGTGCGCTTCGAGAAGGGGGACTTCGTCGGCGCCGCCGCGCTGCGCGAAGCGGGCGCCGCGGCGGACACGCCGCGGGACACAGGGCGGCGCCTGGTGGGCCTGGAGCTGACCGACCGGGGGGTGGTCCGCGCCGGCTACCCCATCCTCGCCGGCGGCGCGCCGGTCGGCGCCCTGACCAGCGGCGGCCCTTCCCCGACCCTCGGCACGTCTATCGGGATGGGGTATGTTCCGGCGGCCCTGGCCGAGCCCGGAACGGAGGTGCAGGTGGACGTCCGCGGCCGGCCCCTGGCCGCCCGGATCGTGCCCCTCCCTTTCTACCACCGCCCGTCCGGGGCGAAGCCGCCGCGGTCGCGAGGAAAGGAAGCTGAAGGAAGCTGATGGCCAGCCCGGCTGAGTGCAAGTACACCAAGGACCACGAGTGGGTGCGCCTGGACGGGGACACCGCCGTCGTCGGCATCACCACCTACGCGCAGCAGGAGCTGGGCGACGTCGTCTTCGTCGAGCTGCCCGCCGCCGGCGCGAGCGTGACCCAGGGCGAGAGCTTCGGGGTGGTCGAATCGGTCAAGGCCGCCTCCGACCTCTACGCCCCCATCAGCGGCGAAGTGCTTGAGGCCAACGGCGCCCTCGCCGACGCCCCCGAGCTGGTCAACACCGCCTCCTTCGGCGACGGCTGGATGCTCAAGCTGCGCCCGTCCAACCCGGCGGACCTGGACAGCCTGATGGACGCGGCCGCGTACGATTCGTACACCGAGACCCTGCACTAACCGGCGGCACGAGCGTGCGCCGCACGTCGCTGCGCTTGAGGCGCCGCTCGTCGGGACACGCGACCGCCGGGGCCGGGCTCAGACGGGGCGCGGCGACCGGGTCGCCGCCGGACGCGGGGGGCGCGCGGTGAGAATTCGGATCTGGGACTTGGAACGTTATGGCTGGCTACGTCTCGACCACTGACCAGGAGCGCCAGGCGATGCTGGAGACCATCGGCGTCGCCTCGCTCGACGACCTCTTCCGGGACATCCCGGCGAACCTGTACCGGCCGGACCTGGACGTGCCCTCCGGCCTGAGCGAGCTCGAGGCCTGGACGCACCTGCGCGCCCTCGCCGAGCAGAACCTCGACCTGGACCACCACCCCTCGTTCCTGGGCGCCGGCGCCTACCGCCACTTCGTCCCCGCCGCCATCGGGCACCTCATCTCCCGCGGCGAGTTCCTCTCCTCCTACACCCCCTACCAGCCGGAGGTCTCCCAGGGCACCCTGCAGGCCATCTACGAGTGGCAGAGTCTGGTCGCCGAGCTGACCGGACTGGATGTGGCCAACGCCTCGGTCTACGACGCCGCCACCGGAGTCGGCGAGGCGGCGCGGATGGCCTGCGCCATCACCCGGCGCCAGAAGGTGCTCGTCGCGGACACGCTCAACCCGCTCTACCTGGACGTGCTGCGCACCTACACCACCGGCCCGGGGATCGAGGTCGACACCGTCTCCGGCTGGCGCCGGGAGGGCAAGCGCCTGCGCCGGGAGGAGGACCTGGCCGCCGCCGTCGACGAGAGCGTCGCCTGCCTGATCGTGCAGCAGCCCAACTTCCTGGGCTGGCTGGAGCAGGTGGACGGCCTGGCGGAGCGCCTGCGGGCCACGGGGACGCTGCTGGTCGTCGCCGCCGATCCGGTCTCGCTCGGGCTGCTGCGTCCGCCCGGGGCCTACGGCGCGGCCGTCGCCGTCGCCGAGGGGAAGTGGACCGGCGGCCCGCTGGACTTCGGCGGCCCCCTGGTGGGCATGTTCGCCTGCCAGGCGGAGTACATCCGCCAGATGCCGGGGCGCCTCGCCGGGGCGACCGTGGACGCCACAGGCAAGCGGGGGTTCGTGCTCACCCTGAACACCCGCGAGCAGCACATCCGGCGGGAGAAGGCCACCTCCAACATCTGCACGAGCGAGGCCCTCATCGCCCTGTGCACCACCGTCTACCTCTGCCACCTGGGCAAGCAGGGGCTGCGGGAGGTCGCCGAGCTCAGCCTGCAGAAGGCCCACTACGCGGCCACCGAGATCGCCGCCCTCCCGGGCTTCGAGCTGGCCACCACCGCCCCGTACTTCAAGGAGTTCGTCGTCGCCTGCCCCCGGCCGGCGGCGGAGATCAACCGCGCCCTGCTCGACCGGGGCATCGTCGGCGGCTACGACCTCGGCCGCTACGCCCCCGAGCTGGCGGATTGCCTGCTGCTCTGCTGCACCGAGCTGACGACGCGGGCGGAGATCGACCGGCTCGTCGCCACCCTGAAGGACCTCTGAGGACCCCGACACGCATGGCTGACTCGATGCCCGACCGCCCGGTTGAGCCCCTCATCTTCGAGAAGAGCGTCCCCGGACGCCGCGCCGGCACCCTGCCCCCCTGCGACGTCCCGGCGCAGCCCCTGGCCGACCTGCTGCCCGCAGGGGAGCTGCGCCAGGAGCTGAACCTGCCCGAGGTCAGCGAGCTGGACGTGGTGCGCCACTTCACCCGCCTGTCCAAGCTCAACTTCTCCGTCGACGCCGAGTTCTACCCCCTCGGCTCCTGCACGATGAAGTACAACCCCAAGCTGGACGAGAACGTCTCCGCGCTCCCCGGCTTCCGCCAGCTCCATCCCCTCCAGCCGGAGGAGACGGTGCAGGGGGCCCTGCGCGTCCTCTACGACCTCGGCTCCCTGCTGGGGGAGATCACCGGCCTGCCGGGCGTCTCCTTGCAGCCGGTGGCCGGGGCCCACGGGGAGTTCACCGGCATCCTGATGGCCCGGGCGGCCCACATCAAGCAGGGCCGCGTGCGGCGCAAGGTGCTGATCCCGGACTCCGCCCACGGCACCAACCCGGCAACGGCGACGATGGCCGGCTACACCGCCGTCTCCATCAAGCACGACCGCAAGAGCGGCGAGCTCGACCTCGAGGACTTCAAGGCCAAGCTGGACGACGACTGCGCCGCGATCATGATCACCGTGCCCAACACCCTCGGCCTCTTCGAGCGCCAGATCACCGAGATCTGCCGCCTGGCGCACGAGGTGGGCTGCTTCGTCTACTGCGACGGGGCGAACATGAACGCCATGGTCGGCCAGGTGCGCCCCGGCGATCTGGGCGTCGACCTGCTGCACATCAACCTGCACAAGACCTTCGCCGTGCCCCACGGCGGCGGCGGCCCCGGCGGCGGCGCCATCTGCGTCTCGGCCGCCCTCGAGCCGTTCCTGCCCGCGCCGGTCGTCTCCCGGCGGGAGGACGGCAGCTTCACCCTGGAGGCGGCGCGCCCGGACACCATCGGCCGCGTCCACGGCTTCCACGGCAACTTCAACGCCATCCTGCGCTCCTACACCTACATCCTCTCCCTGGGGAAGGAGGGGCTGTACGACGTCGGCGCCAACGCCGTGCTCAACGCCAACTACCTGCTGGCCCAGCTGCGGGACGTCTACCCCCTCTACGTCGACCGCGTCTGCATGCACGAGTTCGTCCTGGACGGGCGCTGGCTGCGCGAGCACGGGCTGCGCACGCTCGACCTGGCCAAGCGCCTGATCGACTACGGCTACCACCCCCCGACGATCTACTTCCCCCTGATCGTCCCCGAGGCGATCATGATCGAGCCGACGGAGACGGAATCGCGCCAGACGCTGGACGGCTTCGCCGCCGCCATGCTGGCCATCGCCCGGGAAGCGAAGGAGACGCCGGACGTCCTGCACGAGGCGCCCCACGAGACGCCCGTGGGACGGCTGGACGAGGTCCGCGCCGCCCGCCAGCCGGACCTGCGCTGGCGCGCCCCCGCCGCCGCACCCGATCCGGCCGCCGGGAGCAACGGCCACACCGGCCCGGCCGGCGTCCCGGACGGGCAAACGGCGCCGGCCGGCGAGACGGCCGCCGAGGCCCGCCGGGAGGCCGCCGTCCAGGGCCGTATCTAGCCGGTCGCCGTATGCTGCCCGCCGTGCCCGTCGCACGGCGGGCACGGCGGGACTTCCTCGCCGGCGGCGCCGGCGCCGGCGGCGCCGCGCCGGCGGCCGGGTGCGCGGACGGGCTACGCCCGCTGCGTGGATACCCCGCCCGGCCCCGCACCCCGGGCCCCTCACGGGCCGGCGGCGCGCTACCCTGTAGCGGATGGCCGCGGCCCACGCCACCGCAGACGGGACGCTGCTGCGCGAGCTGCGCGGCGTCGCCGAGCGGATCACCTACAGCAACCCGGAGACGGGCTACGCCGTGGTGCGCCTGGCCCCCGAGCGCCGGGACGGCGAGACCCGGGCCGCCCAGAACGAGGCGGACGACCGCCTGGTGACCGTCGTCGGCACCCTGGCCGACGTCGCCCCCGGGGAGGCCATCCAGGCCAGCGGGTGGTGGAAGAACGACCCCAAGTACGGCTGGCAGTTCGTCGCCGTCGACTACCGCACCACCCTCCCCGCAACCGCGCAGGGGATGAAGAAGTACCTGGGCAGTGGCCTGGTCAGAGGCGTCGGGCCGGTCAACGCCGGTCGCATCGTCGACGCCTTCGGCGAGGCCACGTTCGAGGTCATCGACGAGACGCCGCAGCGGCTGACGGAGGTGCCGGGGATCGGCCCGGTGCGCGCCGCCCGGATCGCCGCCACCTGGGCCGAGCAGCGGCAGGTGCGCGAGGTGATGGCCGCCCTGCAGAGCCACGGCATCTCCACCTCCCTCGCCGCCCGCATCTACCGGCGCTTCGGGGACGAGTCCGCCGCCGTCATCGCCCGGGAGCCCTACCGCCTCGCCCGGGAGGTGTGGGGGATCGGATTCAAGACGGCGGACAAGATCGCCCGCGCCATCGGCATCGCCCCGGACGCCCCGGAGCGCCTGCAAGCCGGCGTGCTGCACGCCCTGGGCACGGCCGCCGACGCCGGCCACACCCTGCTCCCCGAGCCGGACCTGGTCGAGCAGGCCTGCGCCCTGCTCGGCGTGGCCCCGGACGGCCTGGCCGGCGCCACCGCCGCCCTGCTGCAGAGCGGCGACGTGACGGCGGCCCCGCTGCCGCCGCCCCCGGGCGGCGCCACCGCCCCCGGGGCGGGAGCGGGCGCGGGCTTCGCCGCCGGCGGCCGCCTGATCGCCCTCACGCCCTTCGCCCGGGCGGAGGCCGGGCTGGCCGCCCGGCTGCGCGCCCTGGCCGGCGCCGCCGGCGCCACCACCGCCGGGCGCGTCTTCGGCGCCGTCGACTGGTCGATCGCTTTCGCCTGGCTCGCCGAGCGCCACCGCCTGCGCCTGGCCCCCGAGCAGGAGGCGGCCGCCCGGATGGCCCTGACCGCCCCCGTCTCCCTGCTCACCGGCGGCCCGGGGACGGGGAAGACGCACTCCCTCAAGGCCATCCTGGCCCTCGCCCGGGCCAAGGGGCTGCGCTGCCTGCTGGCCGCCCCCACCGGCCGGGCGGCGAAGCGCATGGAGGAGGCCACCGGCCTCCCGGCCGCCACCCTGCACCGGCTGCTCGAGCTGCGCCCCGGGGGCAAGGCCGGGCGCGACCGCGAGCATCCCCTCCCCGCCGACCTCGTCGTGGTCGACGAAACGAGCATGCTGGACGCCCTGCTGGCCAACCAGCTCGTCCGGGCGGTCGCCCCCGGCGCCCACCTGCTGCTGGTCGGCGACCCGGACCAGCTCCCCAGCGTCGGCGCCGGGGACGTCCTGGGAGACCTGCTGCGGGTCGCCGAAGGGCCCCCCCCGACGGCGGCCCGGGGAGCGGCCGGGCGGTTCCCGGTCACCCGCCTGCGGCACATCTTCCGCCAGGGCCCCGGCTCCGGGATCGCCGTCAACGCCCGGCGGATCAACGCCGGCGAGACGCCTCGCTTCGGCGCCGAGGTGGAGGACTGCTTCTTCGTCCCGGCCGAGACCGCGGCCGACGCCGCGGCGAGCGTCGTCGACCTCGTCGCCCGGCGCCTGCCGGCGCGCTACGGGTTCCGCCCGGGAGAGGTGCAGGTGCTCTCCCCCATGCACCGCGGCGAGGCCGGCGTCGGCGTCCTCAACGGCCTCCTGCAGGAGCGCCTCAATCCGGCCCGCCCGGGCCTCCCGGAGCTCCGCGGCGCCGGACGCACCTACCGCCCCGGCGACCGCGTCCTGCAACTGAAGAACGACTACGACCTCAAGGTCTTCAACGGCGACCTGGGCAGCGTCGTGCGGGTCGACCCGGAGGAGGCGGAGCTGCACCTCGTCCTGGACGACGGGCGGGAGGTGCGCTACCCGGTCGCCAGCTTGCACGCCCTGACTCACGCGTTCGCCGTTACGGTGCACAAGAGCCAGGGAGCGGAGTTCCCGGCGGTGGTCATCCCGCTGCTGACCGGCCACGCCGCCATGCTGGGCCGGACGCTGCTCTACACCGCCGTCACCCGGGCCCGGCGCCTGGTGGTCGTCGTCGGCCAGCGGAAGGCCCTCTCCCTCGCCGTCGGCGACTGGCGGCGCACGCCGCGCGCGACCGCCCTGCAAGGGCTGCTGCAGGGGACGATCGCCTACCGCTGGCCGGCGACGCCGGCGTCGCCGGCGGCCTCGGGCCCGGGACAGCGGCCGGACGCGACGCAAGACGCCGGGCCCGGCCCGCTCGACCTCGACCCCTGGGAGGGCCTGCTGACCGGCGCGCCGGACGTATCATGAGGGGCGTGGCGCACGGGGAGCGCACTGCCGTCTGCTACGGAGCGGTCGAGGGGGGCGGGACGAAGTTCGTCTGCGCCGTCGGCGAGGGCCCGGACCGCATCCTGGCCCGCACCCGCATCGAGACCACGACCCCGGAGGAGACCCTCGACCGGGTCGGCGACTTCTTCGCCCGGGCCACCGCGCCCGGCGCGCCCGGCGGCGCCGGGGGGCGGGAGCTGGCCGCGGTCGGGGTGGCGTGCTTCGGCCCGCTGGAGCTCGACCCCCGCTCGCCGCGGTTCGGCGCCCTGCTGGCCACGCCCAAGCCGGGGTGGAGCGGAGCGCCGGTGGCGGCGCCCCTGCGCGAGCGCCTCGGCGTCCCCGTCGCGGTGGACACGGACGTCAACGGGGCCGCCCTCGGCGAGTGGCGCTGGGGCGCCGCCCGGGACTGCGATCCGGCGCTCTACCTGACCATCGGCACCGGCATCGGCGGGGGCGTCGTCCTGGACGGGCGCCCGCTGCACGGCCTGCTGCACCCGGAGATGGGACACATCCCGGTCCCCCGCCTGGAGTGGCCGGACGGACGGCCGGACGAGTTCCCCGGCGTCTGCCCGTTCCACGGCGCCTGCTTCGAGGGGCTGGCCAGTGGCCCGGCGCTGGCCGCCCGGGCCGGCGCCCCGGCCGAGTCGCTCGATCCGGAGCACCCCCTGTGGGAGCTCGCCGCCGGCTACGTCGCCGTCGCCCTGGCCACCTACGTCCTGGTGCTCGCCCCGCGGCGGATCGTCGTCGGCGGCGGGGTCTCCCAGAACGGGCACCTGCTGCGCCGCGTCCGCCGCCGGCTGCCCCGGGTGCTCAACGGCTACGTCGGGCGCCCCGAGGTCGCCGCCGGCGTCGCGGAGTACGTCGTCGCCCCCCACTTCGGGCAGGAGGCCGGCCTGATCGGCGCCCTGGCGCTGGCCGAGACGGCCCAGACCGCGCCGCCCCTCGGGGCCGCCTGACCGAATCCGAGTCGACGGAGACGCCCCGAGATGCCAGACGCCCCGGGAATCGCGCTGCTCAGCTTCGCCCACAGCCACCAGCGGGGCTGGGCCGGCGTCTTCGCCTCCGACCCCCGGGTGCGGGTGGCCTGCGCCTGGGACGAGGACCCGGAGCGGGGGCGGGCCGCGGCCGGAGCCGCCGGCGTCCCGTTCGAGCCGGACCTCGACCGCGTCCTCGCCCGGGAGGACGTGCAGGCCGTCACCATCTGCGCCACCAACGACGCCCACGCCGATCTGGCGGTGGCCGCCGCCGCGGCCGGCAAGCACGTGATGATGCAGAAGCCGATGGCGACCACCCTGGCCGACTGCGACCGCATCGTTGCGGCCGTTGAGGCGGCCGGCGTCCTCTACTACCAGTCCCACAACCTGCGCTTCGATCCCGTCCACCAGGCCATCAAGCGCCAGCTGGACGCCGGCGCCCTCGGGCGCCTGGCCCTCGCCCGGCGGCGCCACTCCCACGCCTTCGCCCTGCTCAACCCCACCATCCTGGAGTGGATGCGCGATCCCCTGCGCGGCGGCGGTGGCGCGTTCATGGACGAGGGGGCCCACGTGGCCCTGTGGTTCCTGTGGATGTTCGGCGCGCCGCGCTCGGTGATGGGGATGGTCACCACCGCCCTGTCCCCCCAGGCCCCCGGCATCGAAGACAACGGCGTCCTGCTCTACCGCTACGGGGACGGGAACGGGGACGGCCTGATCGGCGTGCACCAGTCCAGCTGGACGGAGCTGGCCGCCACCACCACCGTTGAGCTCTTCGGCGACGGTGGCGTCCTCGTCGCCGGGGGGACGGACATCTCGTCCGCCCGCAGCGCCCCGCCGGACACGCCCGCGCTACGCGTCTGGCGCCCCAACCCCCAGGGCCCGGCGGGCGACCGGCCGGCGTCCGGCCCACCGGACGCCACCGGCCGCTGGGAGACCATCCCGGTGGCCCTCCCCGCCAGCCGCCTCAGCGGCACCGCCGGGGCCTTCGCCGATCTGCTGCTCTCCGGTGGCCCCTCCCCGGCCGACGCCCGCACCGCCCGCACCGCCGTTGAGATGGTCCTGGCCGGCTACCTCTCCTCGCGCGAGGGCCGCGAGGTCCCCCTCCCGCTGCCCCGTTGACCCACGAGAGACGTGGGCCGCACGTGCGACGCAGGAGGCAGGAGGAACCGTGGGACAGAGCGTGCGCTGCCTGGCCAGCTACGAGGGCCAGACCGCCGAGGGCACAGCCGAGCTGGAGACGGACGAGCTCCGCTTCCGTGGCCCCTTCCGCCTCAACGTGCCCCTGCGCGACGTGCGCAGCGCCGTCGCCCTGGACGGGCGCCTGGAGCTGACTTTCGCCGGGGGCGCCGTCGCGTTCGATCTGGGCCCGAAAGCCGCGCCCTGGGCGGACAGGATCCTGCACCCCCCGAGCCTGCTGGACAAGCTGGGCGTGCGGGCCGGGCAGCGCGTTCGGCTGATCCCGGCGGCGGACGGCGTCCTGGCGGATAAGGGCTTCCGGCAGGGGCTGGCCGAGGCGGGGACCAGCCTCTCCGAGGGCACCTCGAGCGGCGCAGACGAACCGCCCGACCTGCTCTTCTTCGGCGCGACGGCGGTCGCCGATCTGGAGGACGTCCCGCGACTGAGCGCCGCGCTGCCCCCGCAGGGGGCGCTGTGGATCGTCTACCCCAAGGGGCGCCGGGAGATCCGGGAGGGGGACGTGCTCGCCGCCGGACGCGCCGCCGGACTGACGGACGTCAAGGTGGCGCGCTTCTCCGAGACGCACACCGCGCTCAAGTTCGTCGTCCCGCGCGCGAAGCGAGCACGACAGGCACCGTAAGCCCCACCGCCATCGTCCGCAGAAGGAGAAGGCAAGCGGGACTCTGCGTAGACAGCAGGAGTCGGGCTCCAAAGCGGTACGGTACGGGGCACGATTCTGCGCGGGCGTGATCCCTGGCGGGCGATCGTCCCGCCGCGCACGGCAGCGGCGACGACGGCTGCGGGTGCCGCCCCGCGGCCCTGGCGCTCCCGGCGGCCGCGGACAGACCGGCGCCCGCGCTCACCCACTCGGGTCCGTCCCGGACGTGCGCCAGAACATCGGGCGGTGCCCCACCACCTCCGGGGCGTCGAGCCCGCTGCCGTGCGCGGCGGGACGGCCGCCGGCCAACGACCCTGCCCGCGCAGAATCGTACTCCCAATCGCGGGGGACCACTTCTCTTTCTATTTCTTCCTGCCCGCGCAGAATCGTGCCCCCAGTCGCGGACGCCCACGTCTACTTCTTCTTCTCTTTCCCCTTCTTCCTCTCCTTACGAGAGGGCCTGCACCAGGGCGCCCGGGAGGTCCGGGTACTTGAACTGGTAGCCGAGCGCCAGGGCCCGTACGGGCTCCGCCCGGCGCCCGTGCAGCACCAGGTCGGCCTGCTCGCCGAGGGCGGCCCGCAGGGCGAAGGCCGGGGCGGGCGCCCAGGACGGGCGGCCCATCGCCCGGCCCAGCTCGGTGGCCACGTCCCGCATCCGGCGCGCGTCCGGGGCGACGCCGTTGATCGGGCCGCTCGCCGCCTCGTTCTCCACCGCCAGGCGGTAGATCCCGACGATGTCTTCCAGCTGAATCCAGGCGAACCACTGGTCCCCGCTGCCCAGCGGGCCGCCGGCGAAGAGCTTAAAGGGGAGGGTCAGGCGTTTGACCACGTCGGCGCCCCGGCCGAGCACCACCGCGGTGCGGATGGACACCACCCGCAGACCGAGCGGCTCCGCCTTGCGGGCCGCCGCCTCCCAGGAAACGCACAGCCGGGCGAGGAACGAGTCGCCCGGCGGGCTGTCCTCGGTCACCACCTCGTCGTCCCGGTCGCCGTAGTAATCGATCCCGCTGGCGCTGACCAGCACCCCGGGGCGGCGCTCGGCCGGCAACCCCTCGATCGCGGCCGTCAGGGCCGCGAGGGGCTCGATCCGGCTCTCCAGCAGCTCGAGCTTGCGGGCCTGGGTCCAGCGTTTGGCCCCGATGTTCGCCCCGCTCAGGTTGACCACCGCGCCGGCCCCGTCGAGGGCGGCGGTCAAGGGGGCGCTGCCGGTGCGTCCGTCCCACTCGAC